>DATGOS010000278.1:0-12034 GCA_035305725.1 Cyclobacteriaceae bacterium | reverse complement strand
CAGATGTGGCACGGGCACGATCAGCAAAATCTTATGAAATAGATATCACAACCCCATGTCATCGACATGGGGTTTATTGTTTCTGTCCGGCTGCACACATGAGCGGGTAATTCCGCTCAATCATCAGGTTTTACTAATAGTAATGCAGCCCATTCTCCTCGGGTCTTCCGCTCCTTAAGATGTAACCCCTGGTCACCTGCAGCGGAACTTATGTCTTCAATATCATGCTCATAAAAGCCGCTCAACAATAGGCTGCCATTGTTGTTTAAAATGGATGCATACCTGCTCATTTCTTCCAGCAGAACGTTTTTGTTGATGTTTGCCAGGACGATGTCAAACCTACCCTCTGGCTTCACCTCATCGAGGGTTCCGAGTTCCATCTGTAGTCCGGGCACTCCGTTTAGGGCGAAGTTTTCGTTGCCGTTGGCTACGCACCAATTGTCGATGTCAAGGGCCTTAATTTCCCCCGCACCCAACTTATGAGCCATAATGGCCAGTATGCCTGTTCCGGACCCGATATCGATCACGCGTTTGCCTTGGTGGGGTATGGTGAGTTGAAAGGCAAGCATTAGGTGGGTGGTGGCATGATGACCCGTACCGAAAGACATTTTAGGGTTGATGATGATTTCATAAGCAGTGTCCGCTCGGGGCGGATGAAACGAAGCCCTTACGTAAATATCTTTTCCAATGGCAATCGGATCATAATGCCGCTCCCATTCTTCGTTCCAGTTAATTTTGGGCATAGTCCCTTCCATCACGGAAATATCCGCCGCCTTGGCGTACTTGTCGATAATATTCCTGAAAGCATCCCTTTCAAATATGTCCTTAGGCATAAATGCCTCCAACCCAAAATCCGTTTCAAGAAAAGATTCGAAACCTATTTCCGCCAGTTCGGCAATGATAATGTCAGTAAATTCAGGCTTACATTTAATTTTAAATTCCAGGTATTCCATATTAAAAGGACAATATGATGTCCATAAAGTCCCTGGATTTCAGCGAAGCACCGCCGACCAGCCCTCCGTCCACGTCGGGTTTGGAAAAGATTTCCCGGGCATTATCAGGTTTAAGGCTTCCTCCGTATAGAATAGGGATGGTATTGGCGATAGGTTCCCCAAACCGCGAAGCAATTTCTTTTCTTATCGCGGCATGCATTTCCTGGGCCTGGTCCGCTGTGGCAGTTTTTCCTGTTCCAATCGCCCAGATGGGTTCATATGCGATAACCAGCCTGGAAAAGTCAGCATCACTGAGGCCAAATACACTCTGCCTCAACTGTTCATGGACATAATTTTCCTGCGTTCCCTTCTCCCTGGTTTCCAACGGTTCTCCACAACAAAAAATCGGAACAAGCTGCTGGCTTAAAGCCTGCCGCACTTTATCCGTCAGCTCCTCATTGCTTTCCCTAAAATATTCCCTCCTTTCACTATGTCCGATAATCACATGCGTGGCTCCAAAAGAAGCAATCATTTTCGCCGAGATTTCGCCTGTATACGCTCCTGAGTCTTTGGAGGAACAATTTTGTGCGCCCACAAACAATCCGGGGACATCGCCTATCAACCTTTTTACGCCATGAATATGCAGGCTCGGTGGATTCAGCACCACCTGCACGTCATCGGTGCGTTCATCCTTGACCATGTTCACAATTTCCGAAGTCAACTTCATTCCTTCGTCCAGGGTACAGTTCATTTTCCAGTTGCCGGCTACTATTTTCTTTCGCATCATTTATCCAGTTAAGGTCCTTTTATTTAAATCTTTCGTTTATATTAGAGTAAAGTAGTTTAAAATTACACAAAATGTCTCTCGGGAGAAAAGAATACCCCAAAGATCAGTCCGGAAAATTACTTACCCCGGCAGAGGCCAAAACAAAAATCCTGGCGTACTGTGCCTATCAGGAGAGGTGTAAAAAAGAAGTCAGAGAAAAGCTGTACAGTTTTGGTTTGGACGCTACGGACATAGAGAAACTGGTTACCTTTTTGGTTTTAGAAGGTTTTTTGAATGAGGAGCGTTTTGCCAAATCATTTGTTAGGGGGAAATTCAGGCTGAAAAGATGGGGGAGACTGCGTATAAAAAAAGCCCTGAAAGAACGTTGGATCAAGGATCACTGCATCGATTTAGGCCTGAAGGAGATTGATGAGCAGGAATATATGGATACCCTTTATTTCCTGACGGAGAGAAAATGGGTGCGGATCACCGACAGCAATCCCTACATCAAAAAAGCTAAACTATTCCGGTTTCTGGCAGATAAGGGTTTTGAACCCGACCTGATCGAAGACACCTTCCACGGCCTTACTGGGGATCCTTAAGCATAAACAAATCCTCATTTTCCTGGGGGATTATCCGCAACACATTGGCAAGGACCAGCCTGACCAGCGTTTTGGAAGCGATGTACACCGGAAGTTTCGCGATTTTCATGTATTCGGTTAAAGTGATCGCGGCCCTTTCGGTCAGGGCTTTCATCAAAGTGTTTTCTTTTTCCCCAAACCTGATCAGGATGTTCTTCCGCTTTTTCTCCCGCTTTAAAATTTCCCAGACTTCCCTACTTGCCTGTATGCTTCTGTCGCCCACCCTTACATAGGCCTTTTTTTTGTTGTTTTCATACAAGAAATGAGGCCTGTTTTCGCTCTTCATAATCTTGTACACGGCAACGCCTTTTTTAGGGTTGAAGGGAATAATCGTACGGGAAAAGTCCATTTCAGGATACACCAGTTCCCGTATCGCCTTGTCCATGACATAAACTTCTTCCTCAATGTACCGCTGGCCGCTTACGGTGCGGTCATCGTCAACACCGATGAACAAATATCCTCCTTCCGTATTGGCCAGCGCGATGACCTCCCGGACGATTTTTTCGGGGTGGGTGGCTTTTTTTTTAAACTCAGCGTATAAGCCCTCGCCCTTTGAGGCTATGTGGATCACCTCCTGGAGATTCATCTTTCAGTATATTAAAAATCCAATTCCAACTCTCAATCCCGCAACCTTGGAAACCGCGTAATAATCAAGCATCCCCTCCAGCCGGAACCGGTAAGAAAGGTTATAACTGTATCCGGCGCCCAGCGCAACGTCACTTTCTCTGCCCAGCATGCCCCTGACCCGGATGAACACAGGCTCTAAGGGATAAAATCTGCTTCCCAGTACAAGATGGTTGGGACGGTTGTAATTGAACTCATATCCTCCGGTAAAGGAAAGGGAATGTAAATAGAAATAGTTGAGTTCCGCTCCCCACTGATACCGCCTGATCACCCCCGGAGCGTCTGTTCGTCCCAGGTCGATTCCCGAAGAAAGAAGGTAACTTCCTGCAGCTTGTTGCGCCAGGCCGGGCACACAGGCAATGAGAAAGAACAGCAGCAGTGCGGCAAAGGGTTTTGTCATTTCACACCGGTTTCAAGTTCCGCTAAACGGTTTTTTAGCCCTTGCCATTCATCCCTCAGCCTTGCTGCTTCCATAAAATTCAGCTCCCGGGCAGATTTTTCCATCATTTTCTGGGTTTGGTTGATCAGCTTTTCCAACTTCTCCTTACTCAAATACTGTACCACCGGGTCGGCGGCAATGGTCCGCTCCGTATCATAATCTTGCCCGTACACCTTCGCGTTCTTTTTGCTGTCGGCTACCTTTGTCTGTCCCAGTATCCTGTCTCTGGATTTAACAATGGTTTGGGGAGTAATACCGTGTTCCTCGTTATAAGCCAGTTGCTTGGCCCTCCGACGGTTGGTTTCATCGATGGCCATTTTCATCGAGTCGGTCACCTTGTCCGCATACATAATGACCTTTCCGTTTTCATTCCTCGCTGCCCGGCCGATGGTTTGTACCAGGCTCCTGGTGTTTCTCAAAAAGCCTTCTTTGTCCGCATCCAGGATCGCCACAAGGGAAACCTCCGGCAAGTCAAGCCCCTCTCTCAAAAGGTTTACCCCCACCAAAACATCAAATACGCCCAACCGCAGTTCCCGGAGAATTTCCACCCGGTCGAGCGGTTTGACTTCCGAGTGGATATACCGGCTTTTTACGCCGGCACGCTCCAGGAACTTGTTCAGTTCCTCTGCCATCCTTTTGGTGAGGGTCGTCACCAGTACCCTGGCACCTGTCTGAATGGTTTGATCAATTTCCTCCAACAGATCATCAATTTGATTCGCACTTGGCCTCACATCAATAACGGGATCCAGAAGACCCGTGGGCCTGATAATCTGTTCCACGACCACGCCTTCGGACTTCATCAGTTCATAGTCGCCGGGAGTGGCGCTAACATAAATTACCTGGTTTGTCAGCGACTCAAATTCATCAAAAGTAAGGGGCCGGTTGTCCATGGCAGAGGGAAGCCGGAAGCCGAATTCCACCAGATTTACTTTTCTGGATCTGTCTCCACCCCACATGGCCCTGATCTGGGGCACGGTGACGTGGCTCTCGTCAATGACCATCAGGTAATCGTCCGGGAAATAGTCGAGCAGGCAGAAAGGCCGTGAACCCGGAAGCCGTCGGTCAAAATACCGGGAGTAGTTTTCCACGCCTGAGCAGTAGCCCAGCTCGCGGATCATCTCCAGGTCGAATTCTGTCCGCTCACGAAGCCGTTTCGCCTCAATCAGTTTCATGTCTTTTTCAAAGAAAGCAACCTGTGACACCAAATCATCCTGGATTTCATTGATCGCCACATCGATCACATCCCTGCCGGTCACAAAAAGATTGGCCGGATAAATGGAAATTACCTGTTCTTCGGAATAGCTCCTTCCTGTATCCGGATCCACCCGTTGAATGGATTCAATTTCGTCTCCCCAAAAATAGATCCTGTACGCAAAATCCCCATATGCTACAAAAATATCCACCGTATCGCCTTTTACCCTGAAGCTGCCCCGGATAAGTTCCTGCTGGGTGCGGCTGTACAATATGTCCACCAACTTAAAAAGCAATTGGTTTCTCGGAATCCGCTGCCCCACTTTGAGGTGGATGACGTTCTTCCCAAACTCATCAGGGTTGCCTATACCGTAAATGCAGGACACCGAAGCCACGATCAGCACATCCCTCCGTCCTGACAAAAGTGCGGACGTGGCGCTTAACCGTAGTTTTTCAATCTCGTCATTGATAGATAAGTCTTTTTCAATATAGGTCCCGCTTGTAGGAATATAAGCTTCCGGTTGGTAATAGTCGTAATAGGAAATAAAATACTCCACCGCATTGGAAGGAAAAAACTGCTTAAACTCCCCATAAAGCTGGGCAGCAAGCGTTTTGTTGTGGCTTAGCACCAAGGTCGGTTTCTGTACTTCCTGAACTACGTTGGCGATGGAAAAGGTCTTTCCGGAACCGGTAACGCCCAAAAGTACCTGTGCCGGTTCTTCATTTTTAACGCCCGAAATAAGGCTTTTGATGGCTTCGGGCTGGTCTCCTGTGGGTTTATAGTCTGATTCTAATTTAAATGCCATGCTGTTTACTTCAGTATCTAGGTAAAACGCCTGAAGTAAGAGAAAAAGTTTACTTTCTTAACATGTTTTGTTGGTACTTGATTTTGTCGAGGTTGTAATACAGATAATTGGTCCGGAGGATGATAAGCAATAACAAGGGAAGGACACTGGGATGGAAAGATTGCCAGCCCAAAATCCAAACTACCACGGCCGCGTCAGCCAGAATTAAAGCAAACAGCAGGTACTGGCGTATCCACTTGGGCGGATATGGCGCCATCAGGCCTGGAATTAACAACAGGTGCAGGGGAAAGGCCCAAAGGATGTTCCAGTTCTGTACGGTAGCAGAATGGTCCGTAAAAAACCATAGAAAAACAATAACAACCCCCAGGACTCCCGATACGCCGAACAGGGCTATATCCAAACCCACATAGAGTCTCCCTTTCTTAAATCCAAAATAAGTAAGCAGGATCCCCCCCAGGGCAACCAGCCAAAGTAGAAGGTAGGGGTTGAAGAAGTTAGCGCCCCTTTCCGGTGGGCTGATTTCCAATACGGTAGATGAAGACTGCACCAAAGGCCGGGAAGGTCCGTCTCCTATGATGGTTGCTTTGGCAAAGGCCTGCTCCATGTAATCCGGGAGAAACTGGCGTTCTCTTTCCGTGGCCACTCTGTCGATTACCGAACCCAGTGCCAGGTCTATTCCCAGGTCGGCCCAGGGGAGGGGATATACATATTCATCAATGAGATTCCTGAAGGTTTTGTCCATGGGTTCCGGCAATTCCTCCCACTTTAGTTGTTCTCCCAGTACCAGTTCGATCATGTCTCTGATCCTGGTAGCGCAGTTGTCAAAGAAAAAGTCATACCTGTAAAACCTGTTTTCCGGTTCATAATTGGTATTCAGAAATTGGACTACTTTCAATGCCTGTTCCTGCGAAAGGTCCAGCACCTGTTCCCGGACGCTTCTTTGGAGATATTGGTAATGCAACAAAAACTGTTCATAGGTGCTGACGCTTAGCATATAATCCAGTTTACCCCGGGCAAATTTGAGGTAAAAATTGGGCGTGTCAAAGTCAAAAGTACCATAGTTGAAGACCAGGTCCCTGCCGCTGTTCAGGTCCAGGACCCGGACCGCATTATGGCCAAAAGCACTGTACAACTCATCACCGGGATCACAGGTCAGCAGGCTTATGCGGTACTCCTGGGCCAATACCGGATTCCCGGTGCCGGAGATGCCGGTCACAAGCAATAGGACAAGGAAGATTAATATGAATCGATGATTCCTCACGGTGCTTTCGGCTATGAAGGTTAAAAACACCGCGAATATACGGGATAATTCCCTGGCTGCCTATAAAATGACGTCATAGGTTGATGGCGGCGGAAAATATGGATTGATAGAGCAACCTGAAAAAAAATGTAACCCTATGCCCATCAACGCTCTCGTGATTTGACAATTCTCCGAATGGGGAGAGGATGCCCTAACAAAATGTTTCCATTGACTGCCTGTGAAGACAAAAGGCAGGAGCAAGCGGAAAGATCAATATGGATCATAAAATTACTCACACATGGTCATTTCTGTAGGCTGGGTGCCATAGACAAAGTGCTGGAGCTGGGGGCTCACGTAATGGATGCCCAACCCTGATCCGCGTAAGATAAACATCATGCCGATGACCACCGCCAAATACGGCAGTGAACGAAGGAATTTTTGCCGCAGGTTAAGACTGAACAGGCGCCCGGAAAGCATCAGTGCCAGCATCAACGGTATGGTTCCCACACCGAAAGCAAACATGTATATTCCCCCGGCCCAGGGATCCTGAAGGGCCAGTGAGGCCAGCAATGCGATATATACCATTCCGCAGGGCAATAGGCCGTTGATCATGCCGCCCGCGAAAAACGCCGTTTTCCCTCCCATCTTTAAATACCGGGAAAGCATTCCTTTCACGCCTTTAGCCAATCCGGACAGCCCTTTTCCATATAGCCAGCCTTCACTTTTCTTGTAATGCATAGCCATTACGATAATCAGTATACCCATAATCACCGAAAACCATTGTTGCGCGCCTGCAAGCTGAAAGCTTAACCCGACAGTCCCTACCAGCAAGCCCAGGAGGGTATAGGTCACTGTCCGGCCCAGATTATAAAAAACCCTGTTGGTCAAAAAGCGGCTGTTGTCCCGGGAAGAAAAAGCAAGCGCGATGGGTCCGCACATGCCAAGGCAATGAAAGGAACCCAAAAAACCCAATAAAAAGGCTGTCCACAGCATGTCAAATGGTGATCTGCTTTTCTACATAATATGCCCTATCCCCTTCCTTCCATGAAAGCTTCAACTTCCAGTATCCAGGCTGGAGGTGCGCAAGATTTACGGTAAATGGATTCCTTTTGTCCATCTTCACCATAAATTTTTGATCCAGCCTGGCATCCGATGGGCGGAAGAGGTGCAGTGTTCCTTCGGCTCCCTCAGGCAGGTTCAAATCCACGGTTTTGTCGCCGGACTGGTACCTTATCGCCTGATAATCCAATCCCCTGGCGTTCTCCATTTTATCCAACTGCTGTTGATATCTTATTTCCTCTTCGTAATAATTTTGCGTAACCAGATGAATATCGTCCTGCTTCATACAGATGATGACCAGCGAGACCATTAATAGCACGAAACCCCCGAAGAAAATCATCAATCCATGTCCCCAATGCATAGTTTTTTATGTTAATGGTTTTTACTTATTTTAAATCATCTGACTCCGCCGGAGTCATAATCTGTATAGCGATCCGGAGCGTTAAATTACCAGTCGCCGAACCGTGGGCGCTGGCCTGTCTGACCCTGGGCCGTATGTCTTTCCTCTTTTCTCTCACTTCTACTTTTTTGCTCTACTTTACAGGTCCCACAAAGCTGGTCTCAAGCTCATCAACAACTTCCCCGTTCTGTAACAACAGTAATTTTACATCGTCCTGATTTGTGAGGATTTTATCCTGGTCCGTGACGATAAAGAACCTGCCTTCAAGTTTCGACTGACCTTCCAGCCTCCAATCGCCGTCTCCGACCACCTCAATCCGGTAAGCTCCCTCTGCGGGCTTCAATTCCACAAGTTGCTGTTCGAAAGTTTTGTTGATAAAGCTGACTTCATAAAGGTTACTTACTTCGCCGCCCTCACGTTCCTGGTAGGTCATGCCTCTGAACCTGGTCACGGTTGCCCCTAAATCTGATCGCGTTAAAAGCAGGGACACAAAAATCCCAAAAAGGGCCAGTAGGACCAGGGAATATCCAATCACTCTGGGGGTGAGGAATTTTTGCTTTCCTTCCCTTACCCCCTTTTCCGAATCCAGCCTGATCAGTCCGGTGGGGCGGTTGACTTTTATCATCACCTCATCACAGGCATCCATACATGCCGTGCAGTTGACACATTCCATTTGGATTCCGTTCCGGATATCTATGCCTGTGGGGCAAACCTGTACACAAAGTGTACAATCCACACAATCTCCCTTTGGCGGCTCCTCTATGGTAGCTACCGCATGTTTCTTGATTTTGCCCCTGGGTTCCCCCCGCACATAATCATAAATTACATTCATGCTGTTGTCATCCAGCAGCACTCCCTGAAGCCGTCCATAAGGGCAGACCACAATGCAGGCCTGTTCCCTAAACCAGGAAAAGACAAAAAGGAAAATGCCGGAAAACGCCAAAAGTCCCAGAAAACCCGCCCAGTTTTCTGATGGCGGTTGCCGGATGATTTCCAGCGTATTCTCAATTCCGATAAGATAGGCCATCACCGTATGCCCTATCAGCAGGGAAATGATTATAAATAGCGTCATCTTCCCGGTTTTCTTTAGCACTTTTTCCCTGTTCCAGGGCATGGCGTTCAGCTTTCTCTGTTGTTTGGCGTCTCCTTCTATCAAATATTCGATTTTTCGGAATACCATTTCCAGAAACAAGGTCTGCGGGCAGAGCCAGCCACAGAATACCCGTCCAAAAACCACCGTAAACAGGATGATAAAGACCATGAAAATCAACAGCATAAACACCAGCAGGTAGGTGTCCTGCGGCCAGAAAACAGCGCCGAAAATGACAAACTTCCTGTCAAAGATATTCAGCAACAAAAAGGGCTGGCCATCGATTTTTATAAAAGGTCCGGCAAATAATATCGCCAGTAAAAGGTATGACAAATAGGTGCGCCAGTTATAAAACTTCCCCTTCACCTTTTTGGGATAGATCCATTTTCGCTTACCGTCACCCTGAACGGTTCCAATGGAATTTCGGAACCCTTCGTTTTGGTACAATATCTCATAGTCTTTATTCATATCCCTGTTTTTAATATTCAACAGAAGGTTGAAAGTGCTACCTTCCTTGTTTTGGTAGATTCAGCCATCTTTCCTGAAGGGTACTCCTTGTTTATTCCGCCTCTTCCAGCTCCAGTGTCTCGCCGCCTAAAACATCAGTGGGCTGTTCAATAGCCGGCTCGTACCGTTCTCCCTGTGGTTCTTTGGGGTTTAATGGGGTGGTGCCCGACAAAGTAAGGATATAGCTGGACACATATTGAATTTGTTCCGGACTCAACTGATCCTGCCAGGGGATCATTCCTTTCTCCGGCACTCCGTATTTTACCACCGCAAACACGTCATTGATGCTCCCTCCGTGGATCCAATACTCATCCGTCAGATTCGGTCCCACGCCCCCGCCCCCATCACTGGCATGGCAGGCCACACAATTGTTGTCAAAGACGGACTTACCCTCCGCCAGGGATTCTGTGGTGCGGTCGTACTGTACATTTGTTTCATCAATGGTGGAAACTTCGGACAGCTTTCTTTCTTCCGCCTGGGCCGCCGCAATAAACAGTTCCTCCTCGTATTCTTCCATTTGGGTTTTTCCCCATCCCAATACCGAATAATTGATGAAATACACAATCCCAAATCCAATGGAAAGAAAAAATACGTACTGCAACCAGGGAGGCATAAAGTTGTCCAACTCCGTGATCCCGTCGTAACTATGGTGTTCGAGCACCTTGCCTTTTGCTTCTTCCTGTTCCCTGGCCTGCTTCTTACCAAAGCCTGGCCATCTGAATCCCATTTCAAGTTCCACCCCAGTTTCCTTGCTCAGGGCCCGGGAGAGGAAAGACATCAGGTGGATCAGTAAACCCAGCAGCAAAATGATCAGCCCCGATACGACCGCGATAACAATCAAAAGGGTCAGCTGACCGTGACCGAAACGTTCAAAGCCCTGCAAAGCTCCGGAGCCGGTGTCCTGGGCAAAAGCCGGAATCCACAACATTGATGTCATGAACATTAAAAATAATCCTTTACGCTTTTTCATGGCCATTGTCCTTAACTTTATCATTAAAAGGGAGCGATTTCATGTGCTCCACATATTTTTTGTCCACGGTGACTACCCAGATGAACATGCCGATGAAAAACAGCATGAAGACCAGGAGGGAAATCAACGGCATGGTTTCTATATTTTCGATGGATCTTAAAATTTCCTTGTACATGGTATTTCGTTTTACTGGTTATCCCCGGTTTGTCCTTTTTTAATATCGGTACCCAATCTTTGTAAATAAGCGATCAGCGCCACAATTTCTGCGTTCGGCATCACTTCCACGCCCGATTCTTTCAGGTTCGCCACGATTAGTCCGGCCTGCCTGTCCAGATCCGCATTGGCCAGTTGGTCATAACCCTCAGGATAGGGTACACCCAATTTCTGCAGGGTGCGGATCTTGGCCGGCACATCTTCATGGCTCATGAGGTTGGTCGCCATCCAGGGGTAGGGCGGCATCAGGGATCCGGGAGACATGCTTCTGGGATCCACCATATGGTGATAATGCCAACTGTCGGGGTATTTCCCGCCCACCCGGTGAAGATCAGGCCCGGTTCTTTTGGAGCCCCACAGGAAGGGCCTGTCGTAGACAAACTCACCGGCCTTGGAATACTCCCCGTACCTTTCCGTTTCGCTGCGGAAAGGCCGGATCATCTGTGAATGGCAACCCACACAGCCATTGGCGATGTACAAATCCCTGCCCTGAAGCTCCAGAGGCGTATAGGGGGTAACACTGCTGATGGTGGGTACATTGGACTTGATCAGGATGGTAGGCACGATCTCCACCAAACCTCCAATGATGATGGCCACCGTAGCCATTAGGGTAAAGAAAACCGGCTTCCTTTCCCATACCCGGTGCCAGAATTCATCTTTCTGCGGCACATGTTTTGTCAGTGCCGGAGCTTCATCATGCTCTTCCGCTATGAATGAACCTGTTTTGGCGGTTTTCACAAGGTTGTAGACCATAATGAAGACCCCGCTCAGGTACAGAGCTCCCCCCACCGCTCTCAGCATATACATGGGGACGATTTGGATTACCGTTTCCAGGAAGTTGGGGTAGGCCAGCCTTCCCATTTCATTAAATTCCTTCCACATCAAACTTTGGGTAAGTGCGGAGACATACATGGGAAGCGCGTAAAAAATTATCCCTAAGGTACCTAGCCAGAAATGAGTATTGGCAAGTTGGGTGGAATGAAGTTTGGTTTTCCACATCCTTGGCCATAACCAATACAACATTCCAAAGGTCAGAAACCCGTTCCAGCCCAAGGCGCCGATGTGCACATGGGCGACGATCCAGTCGGTATAGTGGGCAATGGCATTTACATTTTTCAGTGAAAGAAGCGGCCCTTCAAAGGTGGACATGCCATAA
>DATGOS010000277.1:0-11920 GCA_035305725.1 Cyclobacteriaceae bacterium | reverse complement strand
CTGACATACTTGCCCAGGGTTCTCGAGAATGTTCCGGCTGTCCTTGGATGGGCCAACTCGGCATATGGCATACCATCCGACGCGACAATGACACCCGGTTCGGCGATACCGGTTTCTATCCATTCCGGCTTCATCATATGGATGATGACAGTGCCGCCTTTTTTGCGGTAGGCGTTAAAGGTTTCCCGCGTAAGCCGTTCGCCGGTCTCCACCCACTGCAGATCTTCGTAGCTGATACCGAGTCGCTGTTGCCAGCCTTCGTCAAAAAAGGCACTTTGCAGCATGGTGGAAGCAGCTGTATAGGGGTACAGTTCCGTGGTGATATCAAAACCCTTCTGCCGGGCAGCCCTTATCATGTCCAGCGCCATAGCAATACTTCCCAGGGACATGCTGTTGATATGGACGATATGCAGCGGTGCGCGGGAAAGCATGGCGTTCAGCATGACTTCCTGTATCGAGAGGATACTTGGTTGGCGTACATGGGAAAACACCATCGCGTTTAACTCACCCGCCAGCCGGAATACCTCATACATTTCCTCAGGTTTTGTACCGGGCAGGTAACCGATTGGCACGCCAATCCCGATGCCGCCTTCCGCAAGGGAGGCTCTGATGTTTTCCCCAACAGCATCTCTCTGAGCACTGTCAAGGTCTACGGGGTAGCTGTGCTGTATCCGGTCCTGCAAACTGGCCAAGCCGGACTCCCCGCTACTGCTTATTTTGAGGAGTTCATCCAGTAACTTTTTGTCTTTGTTTACCGCCTTAAACCGTTCATAAGGCCAGCATACACTGGCGCCGTAGTTGATCAGCGCCTTTGATTCCCTGGATGCATACCATTCTTTTAAATTTTCAATTCCCCATTCCAGTTCTAAGGCAGTGGTGACCCCGTCGTGTAGTTGAAATTCCTGCTCCTTGTTGCTTCTTCCATGAACATGCAAATCAATAAATCCGGGAGCCACCACCAAGCCGCTCACATCTATGGTTTGCTTGCCCTGCAATGGCCGCGAACTGATCTGTGCGATCCGGTTGTTTAAAATGCCCACATTCCTGACAGCATCCAGTTTTGTTTCCGGGTCAATCACCCGGCCACCGGCCAGGACAATGTCGTATTGTTCATGGCGCTGTGCCATGCCGGCGTGATTTATTTGAAGGGCGAAAAAGAGACAGAGGAAAAGTTTGAGTGGATTCATGGTCATCATAATTTCGATTTTTGGGCGGATGCCGTGTAGCGTGTTCCGAATTTAAAAAAAAGCAGGGAAGTTGTCCGCATCAGCCCTGCACAAAATTAATTTTTACCCACAGGTATAAATCCCCAATGGCAAACCGGGCTTATCGAAGAATTTGTTGCTGAGATAGCTGCATAAATCGCACATGAAAATGCCCCGCAAGGTCGCATCTTTCGTTTTTTGGAAAATATACCGGGTTATTCGCAATTTACGGTTCAAAGTATTTGAAATCCGGATTTATTCCCACAATATTATGCATGCGTAGAAATAACCAAACACTTTTACCGCAGAACCGTCTGCTTTCCCTGGATGCCTTACGCGGACTGGACATGTTTTTACTGGTGGGTCTGACGGGCATCTTCCGGGCACTTCCAAAACTTTCAGACAACGCGGTGAACAACTGGTTGGCAAATCAATTTGTCCACCCCGAATGGCAGGGGTTCACCGTCTATGACTTGATCTTTCCGATGTTTATTTTCATCGTGGGCGTGGCCATGCCTTTTTCGTTCTCGAATCGGCTTGAAAAAGAGGGCGGAAAAAAAGAACTGTTTCGGCACGTGCTTCTCCGCACGGTCATCCTTACCGTTTTGGGCGTGGTCCTGTGGCAAGCCCCCGGTGGTCCGCATCCCACTTGGGGATTTTACAGTGTGCTGTACAGGATCGGTTTCAGCTATTTTTTTGCCGCTGTGATCATGATGAATACCGAAGTACGGGGACAAGCCTACTGGGCTTTTGGGCTGCTGATCGGCTACTGGTTGTTGATGCGTTTTGTGCCGGTACCCGGTTACGGCATGGGGGATTTCAGTCAGGAGGGAAACCTTGCCGCCTATGTACGTGAACATGTGGCCCACTACATTTCGCCAAATTTCCAATACGTATTCGGCCTCACGCTGATTACCAGCGTCTCTAATGCTTTGTTTGGGGTGCTTGCAGGCCATTGGCTGATGTCCCAAAGGCCCGGAACAGAAAAAGCAAAGGGATTGTTGGTTGGCGGCGTTGTTTTTATCCTTGTCGCCCTGCTCGCCCACCTGGATTTCCCCATCAACAAGAAGCTGGGTTCCCCCTCATTCACATTGCTGACCTGTGGCGTCACTACAGTTCTACTGTCCTTGTTTTACTGGGTCATTGATGTCAAAGGATACAGAAAATGGGCCTTCTTTTTTGTGGTGGTCGGGGTAAATCCCATTACCATTTACGTGTTGGATTTCCTGATTAACTTCAACAGGCTTGGGAACGTTTTTGTAGGTGGAGTTGATTTTGGTGACGCAAATGCCCTGATGACGGCCATTGCGGCGGCTGCCATCGCCTGGTTGTTTTTGTATTACCTCTACCGACAGAGGATATTCCTTAAGATTTAGCTTTTATAGGAGCCACGCGTTGGAAACGGGGAAAAGGAGAGTCATTCGTTGCAAACGCGTGGTAACGGACAAGCTTCATAATGCCCGGTTCACCCATAGACGATTCGACAGTTCGAAAGTTTCACCGTCATACAACCCTGCCGTTTGGCTTTCAGAATTTATTTACCCACTGTTCATAGGCATCGATAAATGTTTTTAGAAACGCTCTCGTATCCTTATTTAGCTCCCCGGCATCATCAAACAAGCCTTACGCACTTCCGATGAAGGCTTCCGGCTGTTGCATCATGGGGCGTCCACAAACACCATGGACTGGCGCAGGTGGTGGTTGGCGCCAAATGTCCCCAGCGCACTGATGGAAACACTTACCACCGCTCCGGGTTTTCCGGCCCAACTGTTTTGTCCGTACGGCCTGGAGCCCACATCAATAGCATTTTTTAGAACGGCGGAAGTGCCGCGGTTGTATTCGGGCGTGAAGAACAGTACCCCATCAGATTCCCGGATCTTGTTCCGGAACTGTTCCCACTCCTGCGGGGATTTCCCTGATCCAGGTCTTCGTTGTAAAACGTCAGGTGCCCGATTTCCAGAATTTCCTGCGATAGGTTGGGGGAGGCTATTCTCATCACCTCCTGTGCGATTCCTTTGTTGAAGGAGTCTTTCCTCAGACTGCCGATCAACACGGAAATTTTCTTAGTAGACATAGTAGTGCTTTTATTGAAAAGTTTGCAAATGCCATACCATCCCGACAGATCCCCAGTTTTGCCTACACCGAAGGTTGGTGGGGATTTCACACAGCTGGCTAAAACCGTATGTGTGCTTTTAAAATCCGTTCGAAAAATTATACCCCTTGCTTAAAAGTGAAAAAATATGAAGCTTTACCTATCATAATTTGTTGCCGACTCATAATTTCATGTTCAAATCTGCGGGAGGATTCATTTAAGGTTAATAATGGAAATGAATATCCATCCGTCGCTTTGTTAAATAAAATCGGCCGATTCTAAGCATTTTATATTCGCCCCACAGCCGTAACGGCCATCGGTTCGTCTAATACCACAAAATGATGAGAACACTGACAGTTTTAATTATCGCACTGGCCATCTGCGCGTGCGACGCCGATGAGCCAAGACCTGCCGTTGACTGGGAGCTTTTTAAAACGGCTGTAATCCATAAAGATGGGACGCTGATGGAAAAGGAGATGTCAAAACTGCTGGCAGACACCCGCCCCAGACCGACGGACAGTGACTTGATCGGTCAAAAAGCCAATGTCGACCATCTGGTTGTCAGGATCAATAATTCAAATGTACTGATCGCCGAGCTGGTTTGTTATGGGTGTATTTACACCTACCCCGTGCAGTCCCAAATCCTAATCACGACCGATTCTGCCGGGGTTGCCGTATCCAGAATAATTGATATTTCGACTCCTGAGGATAAGGTATTGCAGTTCGTAAAGATCCATGATTCCTATCACTAATAAAGCCAGGGTGCTCAACGCCAGCCCAGCCCAGGGGCCACATGTTTCAGAATGGAGGAAAGCACATGGACGTTGTACTCCACCCCCAATGTATTGGGCACCGTCAAAAGGAGGGTATCGGCTTCCTGAATAGCTTCATCCTTTGACAGTTCCCTGATGAGCTGATCTGGTTCGGCGGCGTAACTTCTTCCAAAGATCGCTCTTTTGTCTTTTTCGATAATGCCTATTTTATCGCTCCGGTCGGACTCCCGCCCAAAGTAATAATGGTCCTGCTCGTTGACCAAAGCAAAAATGGACCGGCTCACCGATACCCGCGGTTCCCGTTGATGCCCGGCCTTTCTCCAGGCCTCCTTGTACAACCTGATTTGCTCAGCTTGTTGAATGTGAAATGGTTTTCCGCTTTCGTCTTCCTTCAGGGTGGAACTTTGCAGGTTCATGCCGTTCTCAGCTGCCCACACGGCAGTAGCATTGGATCCGGCGCCCCACCAGATACGCTCGCGCAAGCCTTCAGAATGGGGTTCCAGACGCAGCAGTCCCGGCGGATTGGGAAACATGGGGTTTGGGTTGGGCTGGGCAAATCCGGTGCCTTTCAGTTTGTCCAGAAATTCTATGGCGTTGCGGCGGCCCATGGTGGCATCGTCTTCCCCCGCAGCCGGTTCATAACCAAAATATCGCCATCCGTCAATGACCTGTTCCGGCGATCCCCTGCTGATGCCCAGTTGCAATCGGCCACCCGCAATCAGATCGGCGGCGCCGGCGTTTTCCACCATATATAGGGGGTTTTCATACCGCATATCTATCACCGCCGTGCCGATCTCAATTCGGCTTGTTCTGGCCCCAATGGCCGCAAGTAGCGGAAAGGGCGATCCCAACTGGGCCGCGAAATGGTGCACCCGAAAGTACGCACCGTCCAAACCGATTTCCTCGGCGGCCACCGCCAGGTCAATAGATTGAAGCAAGGCATCACTTGCGGAGCGGGTTTGGTAGAAAGCATGATCGCCCCAATGCCCGAATGACAGAAATCCTATTTTTTTCATGGTTCCTACTTAAAACTCACCCAGGGCATTTTCTCTTTCATATAGCTGCGTACCGCTACGGGTACGTCCGAGCAGAGGTAGTCACTGCCCAGGTACAGGCCCAGCAGAAAATCCTCTACGGTATGGCCCGGCCAGAGGCTAACCTGTATACCGGCCGCCTGGGCATCCTGTACCATTTTCCGGCTTGTTCCGCCAAGATTACAGCCCACCCGGCTGAGGCCCAGGTCCAGCGTTTCCTGCACCACCTCTTTGGTCAGTGGAGAGGAAGTGATAAACAACATGTCAGCATCGGAATAAGTCGCTTTGAGATACTGAAGGGGCCTCTTGTCAAAGGAGGTGAACAGGTAGGTGGAGTTTTCCGGCTTTTTTGCCATGGCGCCTTTGTACAACTGGTCGCAAAATTTCTCCAAAAGCGGCTGAGGATAAGCCTTTGGGCTGGTTTTCATCTCCAGTTCCAGGTATATTCCCGGCTTGTCCTCCAAAAATGTCAAAAGCTCATCAAGAAACAACAGGGGATTGCCTTTCTTGGTCTTGATTTCTTTAAGTTCCGAGGCAGTCATTTCTTCAACAATGCCTTCCTGTCCGGTAATTCTTTCCAGGGAGGCATCGTGGAACAGAACCAGCACGCCATCTTTGGTCATCCTAACGTCGGTTTCAAATCCCCTTAATCCCTGCGCATAGCTATTTTGAAAAGCCTGAAGCGTATTTTCATCCTGTTCATGGGCACCGGCACGGTGGGCAAAAAGCTGCACGGCTTTTTCCTGGGCAGCGGCTTTTTGCATGGGAATACAAGTGAGAATGGTCGACACCATAAAAAAATAAAAAAGCAGTTTAGGGACAGTAGAAACGAACATTTCTTAGTTTTTTGGATTGGTCATGTTATTGCAGAATATAAATGTAATAAAAATCAGTAAGGAACAAGTGAGGGAGGACGCATTTGACGAAAAAACAATACGCGCAATTAATATTAATTCAAACGGGCAGTTTCTTGTCTTTTCGCATGGCTTACTGGTCTAAAAATTGCTGATGCTATTAAAAAAACTAAACCATGAGACTATTAGCATCAACAATTTTAGCATTAGGCATTTCAGGTTCGTCTCTTTTGGCGCAAGATATCCCAGAGTCGCAGGTACCTGAAGCGGTGAGAAACGCATTCGCCAGGGAATATGCCAACCCCACCGATGTGGACTGGGAAAAGGAAAGAGGAAACTTTGAGGTGGATTTTGAGCTGGGAGGCCTAGACCATGTAGCCCTTTTTAACCCGGATGGCCAGCTCCTAAAGGCGAAAAAGGATATTCGCGAAGCAGACTTGCCGTCCGCCGTCCGCCAAAGGATTGCTGACGACCATGCAAAATTCACCATTGATGATGTGGACGAACTGACGGTGGAAGGCAGGGTGTATTATCAGGTGGAATTGGACGGCAGATTTCGGGACCGCAAAGTGGTGTATGCGGGGGACGGCCAGGAAGCAAAAGACGTTAAGTACTGGGATTAAGGAACAGGTAAGTCTGAATCGCTGACGCAATTGGTATAACCACTGAGGGCACAGAGCGTGGGAAGAATGTTGAATAAACCGGCTGTCCACAGGCTCTGTGCTGCCTTAGTTGTTTATTTGATCCAAAGTAATTGCATGGGTCTCTGAATCACCTCGATTCAGTTCATTTATCCTCTGCGCATTCCGTGTCTTCGGTGATTTAAAGATCGCATCACCAGGTTACAGAGAATTTTTTTGGATTTTAAAAGCAAGTCCGGGGGATTCATGTTTCGTGACTTCAAATCACCTTAAAATCGTGCTGTTTATTAAAAGCGCCTTTTAATAAACAGCAATTTCTTTTTACCTTTATAAGGTAATAAATCCTCGCCAAACACTCAAAGCAGCTCGGACCAGAATGAAAAAACTGATCGCGGTGACCAACATGACGGTTGATGGTTTTTGTGACCATACCGCAATTGCTCCGGATGAAGAAATTCACCAGCACTATGCGGACCTTTTGCGCACCGCAGGCACCGTCCTATACGGACGGATTACTTACCAGCTTATGGAATATTGGCGGACGGTAGTAGAAAATCCTACCGGAAACCAGGCTATGGACGATTTCGCGAAGATCATGGACGAGGTTCCCAAGGTTGTTTTCTCCAACACACTCAAAGAACTCACCTGGAAAAGTGCACGGTTGGCAGACCGTGGCTTAAAAGAGGAAGTTTTGGCGCTTAAGCAATCATCCCATGACGGAGCCAAGGACATGATGGTCGGCAGTCCGGGTTTGATTGTAGCCACTACCGCCCTGGGCCTGATCGATGAATACCAGATCTGTGTGCACCCTGTGGTGGTGGGCAATGGACTGCCATTGTTTAAAAACATTGAAGAAAAGGTCAGCCTCAAACTTTTAAGTACAAAAACCTTTAGCAGCGGTGCAATATTGCTCTGCTATAGGCGGGCATAATAAAAAGAAACTGAACTGGCCGGAATAGTATCCCTATCAATTACACCGTACATGGCCCCTTTAATTGTTTTGCTTGTCGTTTTTGTCCTGGCTGCTTTGACAGTTAAACTGGGGACAGGGATGTTCAAATTTCCTTTACCCGCCCGAATAGCCATGTGTGCCATGCTGCTTTTTACAGCTGTGGGCCATTTTGCGTTCGCCGAAGGCATGGCGATGATGATTCCGGCATTTATACCCTTCAAAACTGAGCTGGTATATCTCACAGGTCTGATGGAGATCCTGTTGGGCGTCGGGCTGCTTTTTCAAAGTACAAGGAAGTACGCGGTTTGGCTGCTGATTTTGTTTTTTATCCTTATTCTTCCTGCCAACATCAAGGCGGCCCTGGAACATGTAGACTATCAAACTGGCAGTTTCGACGGCCCCGGACCGGGTTATCTTTGGTTCAGAATTCCTTTACAAATATTTTTCATCGTATGGACCTATCTTAGCTCCATTCGGTTTTAAATGATGTCCTGATTTGCCTAAAACTTACTGAGGCCCCAGGAACTCCTTGTAAATCGCTCATCCCGTTCATCGCCATCATTTATCCAACATTACTTTGTATGTCGGATCTTCCATAATATTTACTTCAATCATCCGCTCCGCGTTTTTCAACAATTGACGGCAATCGGGACTTAAATGCCTTAGACGAACATTTTTGCCCTGTTTGTAATAGCGGCCGGTAATTTTGTTGAGGGACTCAATCGCAGACATATCAACCACACGGCTTTCCTTAAAATCAATAACCACTTCTTCAGGATCGTTTAGCACATCGAATTTCTCGGTAAAAGCCATGGTAGAACCAAAAAACAGCGGACCGTAAATCTCATAATGCTTAACGCCTTTTTCATCAACGAATTTCCTAGCGCGGATGCGTTTGGCGTTATCCCAGGCAAATACCAGGGAAGCGATGACGACGCCAATCAGAACGGCCAGGGCCAGATTATGTAGAAACACCGTAACCAACGTCACCAATACCATCACCAGGATATCGGATTTCGGGAATCTTGTAAAGGTCCGTAAGCTTGCCCATTCAAAGGTGCCAATGGCCACCATGATCATTAATCCAGTCAATGCAGCCATAGGAACCATTTCAATCAAATTGCTCCCAAACATTACAAACACCAACAGCATGATGGCCGCTACTATTCCCGACAGCCTTGCCCTCGCCCCATTGGACACATTGATCAGGCTCTGCCCAATCATCGCGCAGCCGCCCATTCCGGAAAACAAGCCCGACAGCACATTGGCCGTTCCCTGCGCTACCGCCTCACGGTTTCCGTGTCCCCTGGTTTCTGTCAATTCGTCGACTATGTTTAGCGTGAGCAGACTTTCGATCAGACCCACACCCGCAACAATCACGGCATAAGGAAAAATGATCTGCAGGGTTTCAAAAGTGAAAGGGATGGACGGAATATGAAAAGGGGGGAATCCGCCTTTAATGGACGCGATATCACCAACTGTTTTGGTGTCCAATCCCATGAAATAGACCAGGCCAAATACCACCAAGATAGCCGTGAGGGACGCCGGGACAGCCTTGGTAAGCTTTGGCAGCCCCCAAATGATGAACATGGTCAATAAAACCAAACCCAAAAGTGGATACAACTGATTCCCTGTTAGCCAATTGCCTGAAGCATCTTTGAACTGGTCAAGCTGGGACATAAAAATGATTATCGCAAGGCCATTTACGAATCCAAATATGACGGGATGCGGAACCAGCCGGATCAGCTTTCCCAGCTTTAAAAAGCCGGCAGACACTTGTATTAGCCCAGCGAGGATAACGGTAGCAAAGACATACTCCACCCCGTGGCTTGCGGCCAAAGTGACAATGACAACCGCAATAGCACCGGTTGCTCCCGAAATCATCCCGGGCCGACCTCCAAAAATGGCGGTGACCAAACCCATGACGAAGGCGGCATATAATCCCGTCAGGGGTGAAAGTCCCGCAATCAGGGCAAATGCAACCGCTTCCGGGACTAAGGCCAAGGCGACCGTCAGGCCCGACAAAATTTCAGTCCTATAATTGACGTTTTGATTAAAATCAAACAGGTTGATGATCTTTTGCATATATGAATGGCATTAATAACTTAAAAACAATAATAGCCTTGAGCCAAGACTTTTGGATGTGGCAATAAGTCCAACAGAAAAGGGACAGTAAATCAGGAGGGAAAAAACAACAAGCAGGTCCTTAGGGCGGAGTGACTTGAAGGGTGGTGTAGGTAGTTTTCTTCATTGCGGCTGCAAAAGTACGAAAAAAATCGGCAACCAAGACCAAAGGCGGCAACTTTTGAGACCGCTGCGGCCCCAGGAAAGCATCTATAGTTCATGCAGAAATTCATGTGTCCGGTTTCCGCATTTAAAGATTCATGATTGAACGGCCTGAGCCTTTAACCAAAAACCGCGAAAATACATGGTGTTTTATGAGCTTATTTATATCTTTCAGCCTGAAACAGATATAATAGACAAAAAGGGCGGTAGTAAAATAGCTCTTTGGAATGTAAAAACAGAATAAAAACCAAGAATCCGCAAGGCGGAGATAACTTAAAAGAATTTTATCGTTTTTTAGGACGGAAAGTTTTGTCCCGCTGCTAATTCGGGAGTTCCGTTACACCCTTAAACATCAGTTTACATATATCCCTTTAAACCGTTTGAAGTTGCATAGAGAGTTCATTTCCAAATTTAATAAACCCAAAGCCGTTCTGAGTGTAATATTGTGTGTGGGTATATTCATGCTTTTTTATGCCTTTTCCATTGCGGACCGCTTGTATCTGCCCCTGGAAAAAGATACGGCGTCACCTGTCCCTGATTCCGTACTTTTTACCAGTGCCCCCATATTAAGTCCGGAACAGGCGCTGCAAACTTTTCAGTTGGAGGAAGGATTCAGTCTGGAGCTGGTAGCCAGTGAGCCGCTTATTGAGGATCCGGTGGCCATGACTTTTGATTCCCGCGGAAGAATATGGGTGGTGGAAATGCAGAGTTATATGCTGGACCTTGACGGAAACGGGGAGGAGAAAAAAATAAGCCGCATAGTGATTCTGGAAGATGAGGACAGTGATGGGAAGATGGACCGTTCAAAGGTCTTCCTGGACAGTTTGGCCATGCCCAGAGCCATTGCACTGACGGAAGACGGCGTATTATATGCCGAACCGCCCAACCTGTGGTTTGTGGAAAATATTGAAGACAGCCCGGGAAAGAAGACATTGATCGATTCCACCTATGCGGTGGACGGGAATGCGGAGCACCAGCCCAACGGGCTGACGCGGGGAATGGACGGATGGTATTACAATGCCAAATCCAAGTTCCGCTACAAAAGGGTGGATGGTACGTGGATCAAAGAGGAAACGGAATTCAGGGGCCAGTGGGGGATGAGCATGGACAATTTTGGGCGATTGTATTATAACAGCAATTCCAACCAGCTCCGGGGAGACCTGGTACCGCCAAACAGGCTGGGTAGAAACCCGAACTTTGATGCCAGTCTTGGAATTAACGTACAGTTGGCAGACGATCAGCAAGTTTACCCCATCCGGCCTACGCCCGGAATCAACCGGGGATACCGGGAAGACATGATCACCCACGACAACAAGTTAACTAAATTTACGGCAGCCTGCGGGCCGGTTATTTACCGGGGGCAAAGGTATCCCCAGGCTTTTTTTGAAAACGCTTTTGTATGTGAACCATCCGGCAACCTGATCAAGAGGAATATTCTCAGGGAAGAAGGTACAACAGTCGTTGCGGAACAGGCGTATGAAAACCGGGAGTTTTTGGCATCCACCGACGAACGGTTCCGGCCTGTCAGCTTATACAATGGTCCGGATGGGTACTTGTATTTGGTGGACATGTACCGGGGAGTGATCCAGCACAAAACCTACCTCACGGACTACCTGCGGGATCAGATCACCAGCAGGGGATTGGAAAAGCCCCTGGGCATGGGGAGGATTTACCGGATCAAATACGAACAAGGCTGGTGGGATAAATTTAAGGAAAAATTTACACATACAGAACCTTCGCTTGCCGAGGCGAGTGATCGAGAACTTCTTGCCTACCTTTCCCATCCCAATGGATGGTGGCGGGACAATGCCCAGCGGCTGCTGATCGAAAGAAACAATACTGCAATTGTTCCCGGTCTATTTAAAATAATCCAGAAAGAGAAACCACAACATTATGAAAAGATCCACGCTTTGTGGACGCTGGAAGGTTTGGGCATTTATACCCCTGAAGTCATTCAATGGGCTGTACAGTCAAAAGATCCCAAAGTAGTGGCGACGGCTTTGCGTGTAGCAGAGAGGAACCGCGGGTCAGACAAAGCGGGAGAAATTCTGAACATTTTTGCGGCGGTAGCAGGGAATGCGGA
>DATGOS010000276.1:0-6373 GCA_035305725.1 Cyclobacteriaceae bacterium | reverse complement strand
GAATTCAACGACCTGATCATCATTGAAAACGACAACAACATCGTGCGATTCGGAGATGTCGGCAGGGCAGAACTGGCTGCCCTGAACGAACGGTCTATCATGAAAAGGGACGGCATCCCGATGGTGGGCGTGGTCCTGGTTCCCTTGCCGGGTTCCAACAGTATAGAGATTGTCGATGAGTTTTATAGAAGGCTGGAGATAATTAAAAAGGACCTTCCGGAGGATGTACAGACGGATATAGGCTTCGATACCACCTCTTATATCCGGAGTTCACTCGCCGAGGTGCAGGAGACGATTGTGATGGCATTTGTACTGGTGGTTGTGGTGATATTTTTGTTTTTGAGGGACTGGCGAACCACCTTTATTCCCGCGCTTACCATTCCCATCTCCCTGATCGGTGTCTTTTTCGTGATGTATTTGATGAATTTTTCCATCAACGTGCTGACCTTGCTTGGCGTGGTGCTATCTGTGGGCTTGGTGGTTGATGATGCCATTGTGGTTTTGGAAAACATATACAGCCGGATTGAAAAAGGGGAAAAACCCTTAAAGGCGGCAGAAAAAGGAACGGAGGAAATTTTCTTTGCCGTGATTGCGACCACAGTAGCGTTGGCGGCGGTTTTTTTACCGGTGATTTTTCTAACAGGAACGACTGGTCGTCTGTTTAGGGAATTTGGGATCGTGGTTGCCGGATCGGTGATCATATCTTCTTTTGTGGCTTTGACCATGACGCCCATGCTGGGTTCCCGATTACTCAAAAAGAGGGACAAGCATAACTGGTTTTATGAAAAAACCGAACCTTTTTATGTTTGGCTAAATGAACGTTATGGCCGGTCCTTGCGGACGTTTATGAAAGTGCGGTGGGTTGCTTTTCTGATCATTGCGGGAATGGCAACAGGCATTTATTTTCTCTATCTGGATATTCCCACCGAACTGACTCCAGTGGAAGACAGAGGACAGATCAATGCCAATGTGACAGGTCCCGAAGGGGCCACCTTCGAATATATGGACCGGGTGATTGATCGCCTCAGTCTGCAACTGACGGAAGCCATTCCAGATGAGGAAAGGAGCGGCATCATCACCTATGCTTCACCGGGTTTTGGTTCCGCCAGTACCAATTCTGGATTCTTAAGAATCATATTAAAGGACGCTGCGGAAAGGGAAAGAAGCCAACAGGAAATATTCCGGGACGTTTCGGCCATACTTAGGAAGGAAACCGCGGTAAGGGCTTATGCTTCCCAAGCCCAGTCTATTGGAGACAGCAGAGGGGGACTGCCGGTACAGTATGTCATTCAGGCCCAAAACCTTGATCAGTTGAAGGAGGTGATCCCGGCCTTTATGGATGAGGCCAACAGCAGCCCGGTTTTTGACTTTACGGATATAAACCTGAAATTCACAAAACCGGAACTTGAAGTTGAAATTGACAGAAACAAGGCCAGAAACATAGGGGTTTCCGTACAGGAAATCGCCAGGACACTTCAATTGTCCTATTCGGGTCAGCGGTTTGGGTTTTTTATCATGAACGGTAAGCAATATGAAGTGGTGGGTGAGATGCAGCAGGAAGACAGAAATGAGCCCATTAATTTGAGGTCCCTGTATGTAAGGGGCAACGACGGCAATCTGGTCCAGTTGGACAATTTGGTTACACTCAAGGAGCAGAGTACCCCACCGCAGTTGTACCGCTTCAATAGGTTTATCAGTGCCACGGTGTCCGCGGGGTTAGCGAGTGGGTACACGATTGGTGATGGGTTGGATGAAATGGACCGCATTGCAGGCAGGGTGTTGGATGAGAAGTTTTCCACTGACGTGGCCGGTGTTTCCAAAGAGTTTAGAGAAAGTTCGGACAGCCTGTTGTTTGCCTTTATTTTTGCGCTCATATTGATTTATCTGGTCTTGTCTGCCCAGTTTGAGAGCTTTCTAGACCCCCTGACCATTATGTTTACCGTTCCTTTGGCCATTTTCGGCGCTTTGTGTTCGTTATGGGTTTTTGATTTCACCCTGAACATTTTCAGCCAAATTGGCATCATCATGTTGGTGGGGCTGGTTACCAAAAACGGCATATTGATCGTGGAATTTGCCAACCAGCGAAAAGCCCAGGGCATGGATATTCATGAAGCCATCGTAGGCGCGGCCACGGCGAGGTTCAGGCCTATCTTAATGACAAGTTTATCCACCGTATTGGGCATACTTCCGATTGCTTTGGCGTTGGGAGCCGGTTCAGAAGGCCGGGTTCCTATGGGCGTAGTGGTGATCGGAGGGCTGGTTTTTGCTACCGTGTTGACACTTTATGTAATTCCATCCATCTATTCCTATTTAACAAGCAAGGAAGGAAGACTAGTTAGAGTATGATAAAAAGATTTTTACCGGCGGTCTTTCTCTGGCTGGCCGGTGGAGCATTGTTTGCCCAGGAACTCCTTACTTTTGAAAAAGTCATTCAATTGGGTTTGGAAAATAATTTTGATGTAAATATCGCCATCAATGAAAGGGAGATCGCTGCCAATCAAAAACAAATGGGTCTGGGAGCCATCATGCCCGTTGTGGATGCACGTTACAGCCGCACCGCCAGTACGGAGGACGTTGAGCAGCAATTTTTAAATGATGCTTCTCCCAGAATTATTGAAGATGCAAAATCCCAAAATGAGACCTTTAGTCTGGTGGCCATATATGGGATCAGCGCCGATGCGCTGATAGCATTGAAGCGCTTGGGAAAACTTACGGAAATCAGCGAGTTGGAAGCAAAGGTAGTTGTTGAAAACACCGTGGCCAACCTTTCATTTGCCTACTATAGGCTGGTTTTGGAGCTACAGCGAAACAGGCTTTTGCGGGAAACCCTGGAGCTGTCCCAAAGACGCCTGGATATCGCCCGGGCACAGTATGAACTGGGTCAGCAGTCAAAAAGCGCGTATCTGGCTGCCCAGGTGGATTACAATGCCGATCTTTCGCTGCTTGTTTCACAGGAGCAGGTGATTCAGACGGCCAAAATAAACCTTAATGAACTCCTGGCAGTCCCGGCAACCTATAATTATGTCGTAAAGGACACCATCCTCGTGGAAGAGAATCTTCTGCTGGAAGATTTGATAGACAATTCCCTTCACCACAACAAACAGTTGTTGGTGACGCAAAGACAGGAAAACCTCGCCTTTTTGCAGATCAGGGAACTGCAGGCGCAGCGTCTGCCTACCTTGACGTTTAATGGAAACTACAACCACTCTGTTCAAAATTCCGATGCGGGGTTTATCATTCAAAACAAAAGGGACGGCTATAATTTCGGTGCCACCATTGGGATCAACCTCTTTTCCGGTTTTACCCTGAACAGGAGGATTCAAACCGCGAAGCTGGAAAGGGTAAACCAGCAATATGCCCTGGAGCAGTATGAGGTACAACTGGATGCGGATATCCACCGGACTTTTAACATTTATGAGAACAGCAAGAAGCGGCTGGAAATAGAACAAAACAACTTTAATGTGGTGGAGGAAAACACGGAAATAGCTTTTGAAAGGTTTAAAATGGGACTGACGGGGTTTCTGGAATTCCGGGACGCGCAGGTCAGCAGGCTCGAAGCCGAAAACCGCCTGATTGATGCCATATTTTCCATAAAGGAAACGGAGATAGAACTGATGAGGCTTTCCGGGAAGATTTTTTACCAGGGCAACGGGGAGCCGGTGTTGTAAGTATTGGTGAGAAGCATTGGGTGTGTAGAAAAGTGGTACGAGGTACTAAGTACAATGTACAAAGTGGGTGGTTCGATATATACCATATACCATATACCACATACCACATAGCAAAAAAACTCAATAACTCAATAACTCAGTAACTCAATAACTTAATAACTCCATAACCAATCAACCTCAGCAACCTGGCGAGCGGGAAAATTATTACTGAGGAAGTGTTGAGCTGTGGGCCGTGGATCGTCAGCAGGTGACATTTGTAGTCGAACTGTTGACGGTGGACCGTCGGCCCTTAACTGTCTAATCTTATTCCATGGGCAGATTCACGCAGTTGATGATCTGGCAGTCGCCGTAAAGCACCAGGGAGTGGCTGGTGATCCGGGCGATGAATTCCTTCCCCATTTCTTCCTTTATCGCATTGATCCTTTCATCCGAAAATTCCCTGATTTTTCTACATTGGTTGCAGACGTAGTGGTCGTGGTGCTTATAAGTCAGTGCCTGCTCATAGAGTGCCACCTTGTCCTTGAACTGATGTTTGACGGCCAGTCCACATTCTACCAGTAGATCGAGGCTATTGTATATGGTCGCCCGACTGATGGAGTAACCTTTGTTTCTCATCAACAAAAACAGCCCTTCCACATCAATGTGTTCATCCTGGGGCAAGGCATACAGTTCATCGATTACAGAAAAGCGTTCAGGTGTCTTCCTGCTCCCCTGCCGGATCAAAAAGTTTTCAAAAATCCTTTTAGCCTGATCGATAACCGATTTTTCAGCCATATATTCTTTTTTAGAAAATAAAGATGCGGCAAAATGCGGAGTATTTCAACAAAACAGTGCGCTGAGATTACCCCGGCTGTTTATTTGCTTTCATTCTAAATTATCCTTACCAAAAAGTCACAAATTCAGAATTCTATAAAAAAAGGTTAAATTATATGCAAAAGTAAAGTTGCACTGTGCTTCATGAATTTCTCTTTACAATAAGCAGTCTATGCGTTTAATGTTGAGGCTTTTTTTATCCCTTGTTTTTTTCTGCTTGATGTTGCCTGTTGAAGCGCAGGTGCCGGGATTTTTTATGAAGGAAGACCGCAGAAAAGTTGTTGTGCCTTTTACAAAAGTCAATGACCTGGTAGTGGTTCCGGTATCAATTAACGGGGCAGATCCCCTCAATTTCCTTATTGACACCGGCGTAAAATCAAATATCCTTTTCAGCAAAAGAATTGGAGATGAACTTGGCCTGGTATATTCCCGAAAGCTAAACCTAATAGGCGCTGACGGGAAGACCGTTCTGACTGCCTCGGTTTCCATCAACAACCATTTTGATTTGGAAAAAATCGAGGGGGCGTTGCAGGCTATTCTGGTGCTGGAAGACGATTTTCTTGAACTGGAAAAGATACTTGGTGTACCGATTTATGGGATAATCGGTTATGAGTTTTTTAAATTCAATCCAGTGAAAATTGATTACGGCAACCGGAAAATATCCTTTTACCGACCGGACGCCCTGGGTTGGAGACCATTCGGCTATCGTGCCGTGGATTTAAATATCGAAGACAACAAACCCTATGTGCAGGGCGAAATCCGACAGCTTGAAGGGCCGGTGTTGAAGGCAAAATTGTTGGTAGACACCGGTGCCAACCACAGCTTGCTGCTCAACCGGGAGACTTCGGAGGATATTGTCTTACCCCCGGTTACCGTGGAGACCGATCTGGGAATGTCCCTGGGAGGCAACCTTCATGGATTCATGGGAAGGGTAGGAAGGCTTAAGCTTGGAAACCTGAACTTCAGACAGGTACTAACCTCTTATCCCAACAAAACGGAATTTTTCCATATTATTCTGGAAACCGGCAGAGTAGGTAGTCTGGGTTCGGAATTGCTGAGCCGGATGAAACTGATCCTGGATTATCCAAGGGAGCGAATGCTGTTCAAAAAGGGAAGTTATTTCACCGAGCCCTTTAAATACGACATGAGCGGGATTTCCGTGCGCCTGGTATCCGTGGATGAACCCAGGGTGTATGTCAGCCAGGTTCGTGAAGGATCCCCTGCCCAACGGGTAGGTGTTCAGAAATTTGACGAAATCACAAGCATCAATAAGGTGCCAATTGAATTTTGGAAATTGTCGGACATCAATGAGCTCTTTCGTTCTGAGGTAGGGAGGGAGATTACGCTTGAACTGCTCAGGGAGGAGGGGAATGAACTTAAAGAACTAACGCTGACATTCGTGTTGTTACCCCAGTTATAGGGGAGCTCAGTTATACGAGCTTATTCCTGCACCAGAAACTTTTGACTGACCCACTTTCCGGAATTACTGAGCAACCTTACAAAATAAACGCCCGGGGGCAGGATGTCCGTCTCCAGTGTAAATGGGCTGTTGGCCGAAATGGCAAACTCCTCCGAAATATGCTGTCCCAGGGCATTGATAACGCTCACCTTGCCTGCCTCTGTTGAAATAAGGGTGAGGGGACCTTGTGTAGGATTGGGATAGATTTTGAGTTGCACATCCCGCTGGTTTGGGGGATTTTCCCCCGTGGAAGTGCCTTTTAGATAGATCATGCCGCCCGCTTTATTGCCGATGATCAAATCCCGGCTTTGACCAAAGGCGGCGGGAAGGGAGGAGATCCATGCACTTCTTCCAAAACGGGATTTCACCCCCTTTCCGTCGGACAATTGAATAGAAACAGTATCCACAGCATTGTTTTCTGGAAAGTTTTTTA
>DATGOS010000275.1:0-2987 GCA_035305725.1 Cyclobacteriaceae bacterium | reverse complement strand
GAGAAAAATTTTAACTTAGCGGCAAATGATAATTAAAAACGCGGTGCGGGAATATTTTTATGAAAGGGAAATATAAGCGTAGCCTGATCTTTCAGATGAGATTAAAACAGCAAGTATAATGAGGGGGCAAGATCTCGGCAGGCTTTGTAGGCCTTTGCTACTAGGTTTTTTTTGGTTTGCGGCAATCATAGCATTGTTTGGAAGTTCCGGTGCCTTTGCGCAAAAATACGACCTGCTCATAAAAAACGGTCATGTCATAGACCCCAGGCATGGAACCAATGAGCTGTCCGATGTGGCGGTTTCGGAGGGTAAAATAGCATTTGTCAGGCAGAACATAGCGGCTTCAGAGGCCAAGAAAACCATCGATGCCAGCGGGCTGTACGTAGTTCCGGGGCTTATTGATCCTCACACCCACGTATTTGTGGGCAGCACCCCGAGGAGATTTGCCGATGGTTCGTCCAGCGTATCCCCGGATGACTTTACTTTCAAGTCCGGTGTCACCACGGTAGTGGATGCCGGCACATCCGGTTGGAGAAATTTTTCAGATTTCAAATCCCAGGTGATTGATGTGTCCCAGACCAGGGTATTGGCATTTTTAAATATTGCGGGTCTGGGCATGAGTGGAAAACCCCAGGAGGAGGAGCTGGGGGACATGGACCCGGAGCAAACAGCACAAAAAATCTCGGAATACCCGGAAATTCTGGTTGGTGTCAAGATCGGGCACTACACGGGTAAGGAGTGGACGCCTTTTGAAAGGGCATTGGAAGCCGGGGATCTGGCCGATGTGCCGATGCTGGTGGAATGTCATTTGCCGGAATACTCCCTGGAGGACCAGCTAAACCGGATGAGGGCGGGGGATATTATCACCCACTCTTATGAGCTTGTATCAGAACGGATGCCTGTGGTAGATGAGCAAAAGAATGTCCGCCCCTTTGTTTTGGAGGCCCAAAAGCGGGGCGTCTTGTTTGATGTAGGGCATGGGGGCGCGGGATTTTGGTTTAGCCAGGCCATTCCCGCCTTTGAGCAGGGGCTTGTTCCCGATTCCTTTGGCACGGACCTGCACCGTTTTAGCATGAACGCGGGCATGAAAAGCATGCTGAACCTGATGTCCAAATATTTGAATATGGGCATGGCCCTGGAAGACATTATTTTAACAGCCACCTGGAAACCCGCCCAGGCCATCAAGAGACCTGAACTGGGCAATCTTGGAGTAGGGTCGCCGGCGGATATTGCGGTTTTAAGACTGGTGGAAGGAAATTTCGGATTTGTTGATGCCGGCGGAAACCGTCTGGATGGGGACCGGAAACTGGAAGCGGAACTGACCCTCCGGGCCGGGAGGGTGGTTTGGGACCTGAACGGTCTATCTGCAAAGGCCTTGGAAGACTAGCTTCGGTTAAGCAGGAGGAAATTTAATTGGCCACAAAGCCACCAAAGCACAAAGAAGAGGTAAAAATCCTTGTGCCTTGTTTTTCCCGCCCCGGTACAATGTGTTTTTATAATTTCCGAAGGAAAACCTCCCGTTCCTCTGCGTTCTCCTATGTTTGTGGGTAGGAAAAAAGAGGAACCGCAAAGAACGCCAGGAACACGCAATGAACGCGAAGAACATCCCCTTTCGAAACCCTTTGCGCCATGGCATGACATTTCACGCAAAGCAAAATAAGAAAAAAACGCAAAGGTCGCAAAGGTTGAATTCTGGAGCTTTTGCGGTCTTTGCGCTTTAACTTTCCGGTCTTTGCGTGAGGTTTTCAATACCAATTACCCAACCGAAATCATCTAGAACTAAAATTAAAAACTTATGATCAGTGCTTTAATTTTACAGCCTTTTAATTTCAATATTCCTGAACCAAATATCATCCCCGTGGTCCTGAAGGGCTATCTTGCCTTCCCGGTATTTCCCAAATCCCGGCATATCCTTGAATTTGCTGCCGGCCACCATCTTGTCCCATTCCTCATCCCAGAGGGTGGTACTGACGATTTTTTCATTGTTTAGATAAAATTCCAGCTTACCGTCCTTACTGATAATCTCCGTCTGGTTCCATTCGCCCACGGGCCTGACCGGTTCCGATGAAGACTCGATCAAATCATAGAGGTCCCCGGCCCTATGGGAGGGAATTTTTCCGTCCGGATGGCCGTCGTTGTCCAATAGCTGGTATTCCGGTCCGGTATGATAGGGCCTGTCATATTCCCCGTTGTCAATCACATAAAACATGATCCCGGAATTTCCGTTCTTGGATATTTTCCATTCGAGTTTCAAGTGGAAGTCGCCAAAGGATTCCTTGGTCACGATGTCACCGCCGGACAGTCCCTCTTCCTTTTTGCTTTTCGCATCAAAGTGAATCACGCCGTCTTCCACCTTCCAGGCTTCGCCCACGCTTTGCTGCCCATAGCCGGTCCAGGCATTCAGATTTTCTCCGTCAAATAGACTGATCCACTCGTCCTCCCCATTTTCCATGATTTGTATAGTTTGGTTTTCGTTTGCACGCTCCGCTTCATTGGTAGAAGATGGGCCACATGCAGCGGCCATGCCCAGCAAAGCAAACATTGATAAAATAGATTGTTTCATAAATAGGTTTTATTTGTTTAAAAGTTCAAGTGCCCCCCTACGGGCATCATTCCAATTATTTAGGTGGTTTTAAAACCGATTCAGTTTAGTCCAGCCCGAGTACTTGCCTGTTCAGTCCTTCATCCGCCCCGGTGGAGGCGAAATCATCAAAACTTTTCTCAGTCACCCGGATGATTTTCTCACGGATAAATTTCGCGCCTTCTATGGCCCCGTCCTCCGGGTGTTTGAGGGCACATTCCCATTCCAGGACCGCCCAGCCGTCAAAATCATATTGGGACAGTTTGCTGAAGATGGCATTAAAATCTACTTGTCCGTCACCAAGGGACCTGAATCTTCCCGCCCTTTCTATCCAGCTTGAATATCCGCCGTACACGCCCTGCTTTCCTGTGGGATTAAATTCGGCATCCTTGACATGGAACATCTT
>DATGOS010000274.1:0-3094 GCA_035305725.1 Cyclobacteriaceae bacterium | reverse complement strand
GCGATGCTGTAATCAGCAACTGTTTCCGGTTGTGGACCCCTTTCCTGGTTGTTGTACACACTATCCTGGGGCGATATGCGCAGAAAACGGTGCAGGCCTGTATCAAATATAAACTGTACGCAGCTCAGTTTGACGGGGCTGTTCCAGCTCAGTTCAATCCAGGGCTCGTTGTTGTTGATCTCGGCACGCCATTGATGTGTTTTGCCATCATTGATGTCCCGGTTGTAGCCGTCGATAACATTGGCTGCCCTGCCATCCCCGGTTTCAGAGGAGGCGTTTACGGTAGCCCGGCGCGCAAGATCAGCCTCGTCGGTGTTTTGCACTCCCAGGATGGCCTGGTCTTGCCGGAGCAGGATTTGCTGAAGCCTGGACATGTGTTTTTGGTCCTGGGCAAGTTGGCGGACGGACAGCCCGTGCTTGTCGGCATAAGCCATGGCCGTGCCGATGGCCTGACCCATGGTGGCACAGGTGGCCATCACCCGGGTGGAAGAAAGTGCCACATGGGAGACGCTAATGTTTCTTCCCGCCAACAGCAGATTGCTGATGTCCTTGCTGTAAAGGGACTTGAAGGGAATCGAATAGGGACCTTTAAGGGGAATGGATATATAAGGCACCACTCCGGTCGTGTTCATTCCTCCCGGAGGATGGTCGTCTAACGGCCAACCGCCATATGCTACCCTGTCGTCAAACAACTTGGGAGCCTGGATGTCCTCCTGCTTCATGATATAATCGCCAACCACCCGGCGGCTCTCCCGTTTGCCCGGGATCATACCCACCCAGGATAAAGCCCAGTTTTCGGATTCGGGATGGTTTCCTGAGTTCTTGATGTAATCCCACACCCCGAACAGCACACTCAGTAGGTCGTGCCGGTTTTGCTGCCCGTCTTTGACGGTGTCTTCCATTCCGCCCAGCTCCAACCACCAATAGCCATATTCCCATTGGGAGATCCTTCGGTGTACGAAATCCTTAGTAGAATACTTTCTGGCCCATTTGGGAGGAGTAAAGGGCATTTTTCTATCGTGTTTTTGGGACATAAACAGGAGGCTGTTGCCCATCGTTTTTTTGTCGGCCACATCCACAGCCAGGGATTCATTCCAGAGGGATTTTGCTTCCCTACCCCACATAAATTCACATCCGGCCTTTGCGGCCAGCGTAGCATCTCCTGTGCAGTCGGCAAAAAATTTCGCTTTTATTTCATAAATTTCTTCCGTCGGGGAGCACATGGCCGTGATCATCTTAATCTCTCCGTCCTTTACCTGTACATCGACAAAGGCCGTGTCCAGCAGCAGGGTGATGTTGTCTTCTGACACCATTTTATCATACATCACGAAGTCCCACATCTCATACGAGCGCTGCTGGTTTTCCGCCGCTTCCGTCAGTACTAGTTCTTCCAGAATCCCCGTTTCCCTCCATACCTGCCTCAGGGCGCTTGCCCCGGAAATATGCATCCTGATTTCACTGCTTGCGTTGCCCCCCAGCCGGGACCTGTTTTGGATCAGGATTACTTTGGCACCGTTTCTTGCCGCGGCAAGGGCGGCACAGACCCCCGCCATCCCTCCTCCGGCAATCAAAAAGTCCGTTTCATAACTTACTGTTCTAAATACATCTGTGTTGACCTCCTGTACTTCTTTATCCATAGTTGTTGAAAATGTAGCATTGGGATTAAATAAAAAGGCGCCCGATCCCAGGCCAAAAGCTTTCAAAAATTCCCGTCGTTTTGTCTCCATACTAGTTTTTATTGTCAATTGATAATGGTTAGGCAATGGGTATATTTACAATTCACTTCTGAATGATTTCTGATAAAAGCATTGAAATCTCGTTGTTGTGCCCGTTCATGTCCGCAATTTTTGACATGGATTCCTGGCGGATGGAGTTTTTGTTTTGCTTCAAAATCCTTAACGCTTTGACCAACTGCTGGTCCTTTAACTTAGGTAAAGAGGCAATCAGGACATCGCAGGCATCGGGGTGGAGGGTTACGGAATTTGTACGGTTAAGGATTTCGTTTTGCATTTCGAAATCCAGTTCATCCAGCAGGCTGATAATTTGTAGCTGAACGGCGGGAGACTGCCAGGACCCGGCCGGTATTTTTTCTATGGCAAAATAAGGCACATAAGCAATGCCGTCGGAAATTAGCCGGATGATGGAAGGCAGGTATTCCTGCGAATCTGCCTCCGGTATTCTGTTTAAGGCGTAATACTGATAGTGGTAGTTGTCTGACCGCAGCAGCTCGAGCAGCATGGCCTCGGTAAATTGGCTTTCGGTATGGTCCAGTATTTTTTTCGCAATGGGTCCGTTGACAATATGCCAAAGTACGTAGGTACTGTACACAGCACCGCCGACCACCTCGTTTTGGATGGATTTGTGTGTGGCTCCCGAGACACCGTCCACGACATCGGAGTCCCGTTTCTCATTTGGATCTATTAAATTGTCCAGGGCATAAAACCTGAGAAAAGAATCTTGGTTGGACAGAATTCCCCTCATTTTTTCATGGTCCGCTTCCGAAAACGGCACGTGATCGAATTTCGTGAGCGGTTGGTCTTCCTTGAGTTCATATTTTTTGAAATTTCCCAACAGGTCCCAGTAAATGTCAATAACCATCAGGTAACATTGTCCGTCTTTACAAACCGGGGTTACTACATGGCTGCCATACTGGTGGGGCATGCGGTCCCTATTGTAGTGCAGATCGATCTGTATGGTGGTGGAATCATTAATGGGCGCATCAAAAGCTTTTTCTACCTGAGGGTTCAGCCCCTTGTCCTGGGAGAAGGACATGTAAAAAAGCATGGCGAATACGGCGGGAATAAAAATTTTCATACAGGATGGCTGATTCTACTTCCTGGGTAAAGATAATTTTTCTCCCGCTATTTCCAATCAAATGCGGATAATTTAAGCATAGTGTCGCGTTAAGCATAATTTATTGTGTAGTCTTCCGCAGATAACGCAGCTATTTCTGCTTACCCGTCCTGCCAAAATACAATGCTTCGCATTTGATGAAATATTTTTGACAAATTTCCATTGACTGAGCACCCAGACTATAAAATCACCCATGGATTCCAAGGCTCAGTTTGTTACAAATTACATAGGATAGCACGTT
>DATGOS010000273.1:0-3665 GCA_035305725.1 Cyclobacteriaceae bacterium | reverse complement strand
GTGTATTGTTCCAGGGTATGGCCTTCCTTCTGGGGCCGGCCTTGTGCAATTCCCGATTCCCGCTGGTCCCAATAGACCACCGCAAAATCCTTTTCCAGTTCCTGAAACCCCGGGGAAAGGGCGAATTCATGTCCGGAAGCCGAAGTAGGACCTCCATGGATGGTAAAAAGAAATACTCCAGACGCAATGTTTCCCTTCACCCAAATCGGCAGGATGGCTTCTTTGTGTTGCAGATGATAGTACTCCCCCGCCGTCCAAAAATCATCTTTTTCACAGGAGAAGAACACAAAGGAGAAAAGGACCGTGATCCACTGTCTTTGTTGATGCTTTTTCATGAAGATATTTTTAATTAATGCCATAAATAATTCCTGCCATTAAGGACATTTGCATGTTTGGGGTGTCGTTGAATGGCATTTTCCAATAAAAGTTCGGCCGTAGGAAAGGACTGATCCGTGTCTTTCCGGTGTGGAAATGATAGCCGATGCCTACATTGGCCAGAACGGGTAGAAATGAGTTGCCCAGGGAAGGCTTTTCCACAATGCTTCCATCGTCATGGACAGCGTATTGTCCGTCGCTGTTGACCAGCCGGTAGAAATAGCCGATCCCCAGAGCCTGCTCCAGGAACAAGCCTCCCCGCAAATTCCTTCTAAAGCCCGATTCAACCGTAACCATGTAGGTGCTGTTGTTTCTGAAATGATTATAATAACCGGCAGTAGCCCTGAAGAATACCTCAAAACGGCTGTCATCATTCAGGTATTTTTCATAGCCCAGGCTCAGACCCGGGTGGGTGAGCATCTCTGCCAAATAGCCGATATGGAAGGCATGTTGGGGACTGTTTTCAATCTGTGCCTGAACGGTGCAAACTGACACGAAGGTGAACAACAGGACATAGCATAATTTTTTCATAGCGCATTTGAATTTTATCCGACGCAAAAATCAGTTTTCGTCCTGACAGATTTTTTCATTCCGCCCGGAAGAATTGATGAAGCATGGAAAAAAAAGCCTGAAGTCAGGGGGAATTCAAAGATTGCTTCTTAGCCAGGCTTTAAACTGTCGGGCTTTCTTTTGACTGACGGTGACCTTTTTCGCAACAGGGTGATGTAGGGTCAAAATCAGCTTTCCGGAACGTTCGGTTTCAAAACTTAGACAATTGCTGCGGTGAATAATCGTCTGTCGGTTGGTCCTGAAAAAAAAGTCCTGCTGCAACTGTTGCGAAAGCTGGTCCAGTGAATTGGGATAAATATATTTGGTCTTGTTTTGGGTATACACAAAACACAATGATGCTTCTTTTTCCACAAATGACACGTGTTCCGGGTCCAGCAGGATTTTTATGTTTCCTGACTGGACCATGACCGGATTTTTGCCCGCCGAGGGAACAGGTTCCGCCGTTTTTTTTTGGTGTCCGATAGCGTACTGAAGGCCTAACACCAGGTTGATCATCAGGATAATGAGCAGGGAAACAGGAAGCTCATAATAGAAGTAACTGGTACTTTTAATGTCCTGGTTCAGCACCAGGTGCATATATAAATAGACAAACAAAATGGAAAGAAGCGCCGGTAGCAACACGCCCGCGAATATCTGCAAGATCAGTCTCTTCCGCAAATTTTGCTGCCAGGGGCACCGTTGATTGAGTTTTGCCCACACAGAATGGATCAGCACGCTGACGATAAACACGATGATGGCTACGAAGAAAAGGTCCTGATAGTAGGCGGCTTGCCAAAACAGGCCCCAAAACGCATCATCCCGGCCCAACGCAATAAAAAAATGCGCCAAAAGCAGACTGTAACCGAAAAGGCCTGCCAGCGGTTTTAACCCTGAATTTTTTAAGCCTAAAATCATGGCCTTCAAGAGGAAAAATAACAAGGTCTGAATATACAAATGAAGCCGCGATAATTTTTTAAAAATAATTGAAATAAATAGGTGTCATTTAACGGGGTCTCTGCATTTGTACCTAAAAGCCAACCTTCCCGCATGAAAAGGATAGAGGATTTTCTGGTCGACCCGATGTTTGTACAGTGGGTATACCATCCCACCGCGGATTTGGATGCCTTTTGGAGAGCCTGGAGGGAAGCCCATCCGGAACAGTTATCCGACCTGAAACTGGCGAGGGAGCTGTTGTTGCGCATGCGGTATAAGGAACCTGTACCCAGACCGGGCGCCAAACAGCGGATATTGGACAATATCATGCAAAGAAGGGAAATTATTCCTGCCGCCCGGCATGAAAGATATCTTCGGCCAAAAACAAGTCTTTGGGAGAGAATAAGCCAGTGGCAGAGAATTGCGGCCATCTTCCTGGTTACGCTGTTGCTCGCCTGGTTGGCTTTTCCGCACCACAGCCATCGTCCCGCCGGACCCGTGGCGGAAGAAATACCTGTTCTTAGAAAGACCACTGCCCCGGGGGAGAAGTTGCAGGTGACGCTTCCGGACGGCAGCAGAATTTATCTTAATGCGGTAAGCAGTTTGGAGTTTCCCGAACAGTTTGATGCCTTGGAGAGACGGGTGGTTCTTTCCGGTGAAGGCTATTTTGAAGTGGAGCATGATTCCCTCCGGCCCTTTCGAGTGGTTAGCAATGGAACGGTCACCACGGCCCTGGGAACCTCTTTTAACATAAATGGAAAATCAGCCGATGACGTGAGGATTTCCCTGCTGACAGGAAAGGTCAAGGTAAAGACAACTGCGGATTCGGAGCATGTTTTTCTTGATCCGGGGCAGGAGTTGCATTTTGACCGGGAGCGGGAGGTAATTTCCGTCAAGGAATTCAGTTCCGGAGAGGTAACGGCCTGGAAGGACGGCAGGATTGTGTTTAGGGACGCCAGTCTGCCGGAGGTAGTAAAGGTACTGGAAGAATGGTACGGGGTGAATATCCACCTGGAAAATCAACGGGCTTTGGAATGGAAGTATTCCGGTGAATATAGCCGGCAGACCCTGGAAGATGTGCTGAACAGCCTGTCTTATGTACAAAAATTTGACTATACCATCAATGGGAAAAATGTGGCATTTAAATTTTAAAATTATGGAAAAATTAAACAGTCCGTAAAAAAGCCGGCCGGTAATAAGCCAGCCGGCCTGGAACTGGCCGCATGATGGGGAACATTGGGGAATGGACACATCAGCGGCCATGCAATTGAACATAACATCCAATTAACCATGCAAAAATATGAAAAATACCTTACTAAAGACAATGTATATGTTGTCCAGATATTTCCTTTACGGCTTTTTCATGCAGTTTTTGTTTCTTAACCTGGGGCTTGCCACCCATGTGAACGGCCAGTACAAGAGCATAGAGGAAGTAAGCATCCGTCTTCCGGACGAGCAACTGACCCTGGGCCAGTTTTTTAAGGAGGTACAAAGGCAAACCCCGTTTAAGTTTTCTTACGACAGCAAAAAGGTGGACCGAATGACGCTACTGACATTCGAAAGAAAAAAAGGTGTGGTGGAGGAATTTTTAAAAGAAGCCACACGGCAGAGTGCGCTTTCCTTCAGGCAGTACAACCACAGCATTGACGTATTAAAAGATGAGCAAAGTGAAGTAGTTTCGATCCTGGAGGAGGTACAGGTCACCGTCATGGGCACGGTCAGCGATGCCAACGGAGAGCCGCTTCCCGGTGTCACGGTCTCTGTTCCGGGAACCTCCATAGGAACGGCAACAGACCTGGACGGCCGAT
>DATGOS010000272.1:0-11980 GCA_035305725.1 Cyclobacteriaceae bacterium | reverse complement strand
GCGCTCCGTAATAAGGTCCGGATCTATGGCCCCGGTCCATCTACCAATCCGCAATGCAGCTCTTTTAAGGAAATCTTGGCTCTCGTAGGAGGCCATGGCCCACCTAATCTTTTCGTGGATCAGTTTACGCGAAGTTGGGTCATCCAGTGCTTTTTGAAATTCCTCGAGAAAAAAATTGACCAAACGTACATGTTCCTTATCCCGCACCGTCTGCTCCAGCCAGGCACCCACCGGGGGGGCTACATCCATATCCATCACCTGGTCCTTCACCAATTTGTGAAACAGGGATGCCATTTGGGGATTGTCGAGATTTTCCGAAAACCGACGCAGCAGGTTTCTCAAAAATTCCATGATCAGTTCCTGGTTGTTTTCCTTTTCCATCATCCCGAACACACCCGAAGAAATCCGAACCCCCTGCAACTTTTCATAGATAATCTCCGAGGACAGCCACTTTGTCGTGACCAGTTCAACGATCGCCTCGGTTAAATTTAGGCGGTTTTTTACAATAATGTTGGTATGCCTGCCGATCAAAGGGATCGGGATATGGTGAAAAAGTGCACTGACCGCAAACCAGTCCGCCAAAGCACCAATGGTAGCCGCTTCAAAGCCGGTCGCCAATATACGCCAGCCCTGCCCCTGCAACAATCCGAAAAAAATTCCAGCTTCTGAGAGGATCAAACCGCCGACAGCAATTACAAGAGAGATATGGCCTATTTTACGCTTCAATATCCAGGCTCGCCTTTTCCGAACATCCACAGTCACAAATCAGTTGCCATAACCCTTGACCAGTCTCTGGATGTATTTCCCCACAATATCAAATTCCAGGTTGACCGGATCACCCGGTTGCAGTTGGTGAAAATTGGTATGCTCGAAAGTATAAGGAATAATGGCGACGGAAAATCTTCCCGCCCCGGAATTAAAACAGGTGAGACTGGCACCGTTAACGGCAACAGAGCCTTTTTCTACAGTTATATTGCCACTCCCGGCATCAAAGGAAAAATCAAATATCCAGCTTCCATTTCTGGACTCAATATTCTCCACTTTTCCCACCTGGTCAACGTGGCCCTGAACAATATGTCCGTCAAAACGGCCGTTGGCTGACATGCACCTTTCCAGATTCACCTTTTTACCCACAGCCCAGGCTTGTAAATTTGATATTTGCAGGGTTTCCTCAATGGCCGTGACCCTATATTGTGAGCCATCAACGGCCACTACGGTAAGGCAAACCCCGTCATGGGAAACGGACTGGTCCACCTTCAGTTCCTGCGTGATTCCGGAAGAAATCACAAAATGAATGTTGGAACCTTCTTTTTCCAGCCTCTCGACCTCCCCCATTGTTTCGACTATTCCTGTAAACATCTTCGTTTATTTTTGATTCTGTTCTTCAAAACTGCTGTTTTTGTACGGCAATAAACACACTAATGCTTTTATGAATTCACCATAAGCCATAATTAAGCCTTAACTTAGTAAAAAATTACTGTTTGATCCGCAAATGTTAAAACTCCAGGACAGCTATATTCACAAAGGGCGAAGGAAAACACTCGTGGAGCTGCTCAAAAAAAAGGGAATAAAAGACCAAAAGGTTTTGGACGCGATACTGACTTTTCCCCGACACTTTTTCTTCGACAGCGCCTTACATTCACATGCCTATGAGGACAAGGCATTCCCCATCGGCGAGGGCCAGACTATTTCCCAACCTTACACCGTCGCTTTTCAAACGGAACTGTTGGGCGTAAAGCCCGGTGACAAGGTACTTGAAATAGGCACCGGATCCGGCTACCAGGCCTCTATTTTGTACCTGATGGGCGCCGAAGTCCATACCATTGAATTAAACAAAAAGCTTTTTGATCAGGCAAAAAAACTTTTGTTCCGGTTGGGGATAGAAGTTCACTTCTACCTCGGCGACGGGTCCAAAGGGCTTCCCGCAAAGGCTCCCTTTGACAAAATATTGGTCACCGCAGGTGCGCCTATTATCCCACAATCCCTGAGCGGACAGCTTAAAAAAGGTGGTGTCATGGTAATCCCTGTGGGAAACCGAAATTCACAAAATATGATAAAAATCACAAAAGAATCAGAAGAAACGCTGGTGAAGGAAGTTTATGACAGTTTTGCTTTCGTTCCCCTATTGGGAGAGGAGGGCTGGCAATAAAAACCAGGCACCGGCGGATAAATTTATCCGAAATTTCATGACAGAAATAAAAAAAGTAAAAGATTCTGAGGCCACCATGACGGAAATGGTGCTTCCCAACGACACCAATACATTAAACAACCTTATGGGTGGGCGACTGATGCATTGGATGGATGTGGTAGCCGCCATAGCCGCCCAGCGCCACTCCAACTGCATAGTCGTCACCGCGGCAGTGGACAACATTTCGTTCAACCATCCCATTGGCCTGGGCAATGTGGTCACCCTGAATGCCCAGGTCACCAGGGCATTTAATACCTCCATGGAAATTTTCATTGAAGTATTTGCCGAAGACATTCCAGCCTGCAAAAAAGAAAGGACCCACCAGGCCTTTTATACTTTCGTGGCCGTCAATGCTCAGGGAAAGCCCGTTAAGGTTCCAGAACTTGCCCCCTCCAGCCCCAGAGAACGGGAGCTTTTTGAAAGTGCACTACGGCGGAGGCAGTTACGCCTCTTGTTCGGAAAGCGGCTGGATCCCAAGGATTCTCCTGAACTCAAAACCCTGTTTGATTTGTTGGATTCGAAAACAAATCAATAACATCCCAAAGTTTCTCCCCGAAATTTATGGACACCTTCAATTTACAACAGCTTAGCCTGATACTGGACCAGGAACTGGTCATCCTCCCTGAGAATTCTCAAAGAAATCAGCTGCAGGAAAAAATGCCCGCGGATTCCCCACAAGCTGGGCCCGTAGACCGGGCCACCGTGAAGGAATCCCCATCCCTATATCAATCCGGAGGTGAAGCCGGGAATGAACAATTTAAAATCAACTACGAAGGGAATTTTGAGAAAGGCGTGCTGGTGGTTTATCAAGGTTCAGGATTGGAGCCCGCTTCCAGAGAATTTTTAATGAAAATCCTGGGTGCGGTGGGTTGTTCCCTGAAAGATGTCGCGTTATTGCCGGGAAGCCAGCTTGAGGAATCGGGGAGAGAAAGCTTCAACCATTTAAATCCTTTGAAATGTCTTGTATTCGGCCGGATTCAGCATCCTCTGATGCAGCTCAAACAGGACAATTATGAAATCATCAGCGGTGAAACTTTATTTTTGTTTGCTGATGATTTAAATGAAATCGACGCAAGCGTTGCTTTAAAAAAGAAGCTTTGGTCAAAGCTGCAGATCCTGTTTAACATCAACAAATAAAAATGAAAGAAGAACAAAAATTAAAGATCCTTAACAGATTTAGAATCGTTAGTATATCGGAAGGCATTTCCTTTCTTGTTTTAATGTTTATTGCCATGCCTTTAAAGTGGATCTTCGGAATGCCGGCCATGGTGACTTATGTGGGCTGGGCGCACGGATTGCTTTTTATCCTTTATGTGCTCGTTGTCTTTCCCACAAGCAGGAAGCTGCGCTGGGATTTTAAAACTACTTTGATGGCTTTGTTTGCCTCCATCCTTCCCTTCGGTCCCTTCCTTTTTGACAGAAAACTGAAAAACCAACAAAACCTGATTCTCAAAAGCTAATGTTTTTGTGCTATGGCGTTGATCAGTAAAAAGAAGATCGTCTTTCCCATCAGTGCCGGCCTACGGGAATACCTGATCAAGTATGGGAGAGAAGTGGATATTCCGATCCATTATAAGGAACTCCTGCGCTTCTCAAACTCCATCTCACTGTATGATTACAAAGGGAATGACACCTTGTGGGAAACGGTATTTTATGATGAAGCTGACCGTGCCGAAATCCATTATAACCTCAAAAAGATTTATGCCATTCTAAAAGCGGAAGGCGATATGTCCGTCATGGAACACCTTTACGTGGACCGGGTGGATCTCTGTACTTATGGCAATACACAGCCTTTCCGGGTGAGGATAGTCAACCGTATTAATGACAACTTCGATTATTTCTATATAAAGAATGCCGATGCCTCAAGGGTATATGGGCTGGAACTGGAGCATTTTCTATCACCAAACCGCATAAGCTATTTGGTATACAAAGATTCGTTGATTGAGGAACACATTGCCGGAATCCCCGGAGAGCAGTTTATGAAAGTCCAGATCAAGGACCCGCAGCTCAATCCGATCAGGTTGTCTAAGGAATTTGTAAAATTTAATGAAAGGTGCTTCGTAAGGTTGTTGGGCGACATGCATTCTTCCAATTTTGTCATAGACGTGACTCCGGATTTTGAGGATACCCATTTTCGCATCAGGGCAATTGACTTTGACCAACAGTCCTACGAGGGGAAAAAATCCATTTACCTGCCCCAGTATTTCAAACAAAACAACGCCATGATCCAGCTTGGGGTCAAACACATCACCTCCGAATCGATGGTGCAGTACCAAAGGGAGGAAAGGGCTCTTATTGCCACCCGGCTAAAATCCTCTGGCTACGAAATCCGGGACATACTGGAGAGTATGGAGAAGGATATGATCTCCACCCCGGAAAACGAATACAACTTGAAAAATGACCTGGCCAGCCATTACAAAAACAACGCGTTCCTACAATGCAAAAACATGGGACAGCTCCTTCGGCTCAGCCTTATGCAGGTCCTGAACAAATAAAAAATCCTTCTTTCAATTCTGCCATTTCTGTCTCCCGGGTTAAATAAATACAAGATATATTGGCATTGTTTATGATATATTTTCTCCAAATCCATCGCAGATGTTTGACATGAAAAAAAACGAGATAAAGTTCCTCTATAACAGCGGAAAAAAAGATGACCGGGAGGCATACGGGTATGTACAGTCCCTGAACAAACACAAGATCAATGACCTGGATGTAGCCAGGACCGAAATGACGTCCACGCAGCTCTCCGAGCTGGCACAGAAACTGAATGTGTCTATAATCGAACTTTTCGATGAAAAATCCTCTTATTATAGAGACAATGTTAAGGGAAAGGACATGGATGATTATGATTTGATGACCATCCTGAAAAAGGAAGTAGATTGTATGAAGACTCCTATCCTGGTATCGGCTGACAAGGCATTCTTTCTGGACAGTAAATACGATACCAATAACATTGACATGGCCATTGAGGGTATCCAGCGCCACGATACCCATAAATAGGCTTCTTTTGATTTTAAATTATTTTTAACATAAATGTTCAACCGATTATGGCTAATTCCGATAAAAGAGTATTTAAGAAATTAGGTTTTAACAAGGAGGAATCTGAAGAGATTGTAGATTCCCTTAACCAGTTGTTGGCGAACTATCATGTTCATTACCAAAAATTAAGAAATTTCCACTGGAATGTAACGGGAGGTGACTTCTTTGATCTTCATGAAAAATTCGAAGAATTGTACAATGAGGCCTTTGCCAACATAGACCTTATTGCGGAAAGGATCAGAGTATTTGGCATGACTCCTTTAAGCTTGATAAAGGACTACCTGGAACACTCCACCATTAAAGAAGTAGGCACGGACCTGGATTCAAGAAGTATGGTGCAGGAAGTACTGAAGGATTTTGAGATTCTGGGAGAAAACATGAATGAATGTGCTGAAAAAGTGGCTGACCTGGGAGACACCGCCACCGAAGACATGCTGATCTCCTTTATCAAAACGCTGGAATCCAACCACTGGATGCTTACCTCGTTTAATAAATAATTTTAGCAGGCTTAGTAAAAAGTCCGGGACTGAAGTTCCGGACTTTTTTATTGGTATGCCTGGGCTATGGACCGAGGACTGTTACTGCTGTACGAAGTCTCAGACTTCGTACAACCCAGACTTCGTACAACCCCCCTGACGGTCGACCCTTTGTACTCAGTACTCAGTACTCAATACCCGCTACTTACCTTAATAATACCTCACTTCACAGTCCGGATTGGCTGCTTTAAAATTATTCACCTGTCTGTTATTGATTCTGGTGTTAAAGCAGGCCAGTTTTTCCATATTGGTCAAATCCATTATCGGATTCAGGCTCCTTACATTGGTGCTGGCAATATCCAATTCCCTCAACGAAGAAAGCCCTTCCAACCCTTTAAGCCTTCTGATGCCTGTACCGGATAAATTCAGTACCTCCAGCCCCCGGAGACTTGACAGTGGCCTCAGGTCATCAATTCCAGTATTGGAAACATCAAGTGTCTTCAAATTTTCCAGGGACGATAATGCGTCCAACTCCCTGAATGGCGCCTGGGAAATTCTAAGGTTTCGGAGCATATCCATTTGGGCCACCGGTGAGATATCAGCCAGGGGAACATTAAATACGTCCAGCACTTCCAGCGACAGGAATGCCAACAATGGCTCAAGGAGATGAATATCCGCCCCATGTATTACCACCTTTGCGCTGGCGGTCATTTTGTGCAATTCTTCTGAAGACGGATCATCGTTCAGCTCAAACTGCCTGTTCAAAACTTCTTTCCAGGAGCCATCAAGACTCTGCCACCATGCCTGTAACTCATTTGTCCTGAACACCACAACCGCTTCTGGTGCTGCCTTAACCAACTCCCGGACTTCGGAAACCGGCACCTCCGTATCATCAATATTGAGGTATTTTAGATTTTTCAGCCTGGTCAATGGAGACAGGGCCGTGATATTGGTTCCCTGAAACTTTAGGGTGTCCAGTGACTCCAGATGTACCAGCGCCTGAAGGTTTGTAATGGCGCTGTTGTTGCCGATGATGGATTTCAGCGTTTTCATTTCCGACAGCGGACTCATGTCATGAACTTTGGTATCGTTAAAAACCAAGGTGGTTATTTTTTTGAATTCGCTGATCGGACGAAGGCTGATCACAGCGCTTCCCGAAAGGTCCAAAGATTCCGCGCCCACCAAAGTGTACAGTGCCTCTACAGAGGGATTTTTAGCCAATTCAGGATTGTCTTGGACAAAAACTTCCTTCCAGCCACCCGGTAGGGTATTCCACCATTCCTGCAAGGCTCCTACATTGTGAATCAACAATACGTTCCTGTTTTTTCTGGCAAAGTTAGTGGCCGTCGCTCCCGAAATGTCTGTCTGGTCCGCATAGATTTTTTCCAGGTTTTCCATTCCGCTCAACGGGTCAAGGTTACTGATCTCCGTGCCACTGATCCGTAGGGTCTTCAGTTGCTTCAATTCACTTAAGGGCGCGAGATCCATGACATTGGTCTCTTCCAGATTGAGATGTTCCAACTGTTCCAAGCCGGAGATGAACTCCAGGTTGATCAGATAGTTTGCTTTTAGGTTTAAATCTTTCAGGCTTTTTAGCTCCTGGATATTTTCCAGGTTGCTGAAGCCGCTTTCCTCCAGGTCCAGCGATTCGAGTGCTGTAAACGCATTTAACACCCCAAAACTCTGAAGCGGGGTATGAGCGGCATTTAAATGCCTTAAATTCCCCAGGTTTTTAAGTTCATCTATATCTTTTATCTGGGTATGGGAGATATCCAGATAGGTGAGCCTTTCCGAATACTTTATAAACTGAATATCCTCGGTAGGGGTATGGGAAATGTCCAAATAGCTAAGGAAGGTCACATTGCTAATTGGATTCAGCTCCTGGATACTGGTATTGCTAATGTTTACATATTTAAGTTCGCGCAGCGCGTGAATGGGCGTCAAATCCTGAATGATCATGTTTCCGGAGAGATCCAGGGAATCTATGGAACTGATTTTGTAAATCTGCTCCATGGTCAACGAATCCTCCCGGAAGTCAAATTTGTTTCTGAAATAGGTAGACCATTCGTAGGACAGGGTCTCCCACCATTCTGTAAGTTCTTTATCCCTGCTCAGCTTGGTGGTATAAATGCTGGCAATTTTGAGTTCGTTGGCGTTCCTGTCAAAGTTAATTTCAGCAAACCTGGGCTGCGTATTTTCTATTTCTTCATCATTGATACCGGTGGCCGTAAGTGTCCGGTCCATCGACACCAGAAAAAAAAGTTCATCGTTGTCCTTCAAGGATGGGGTTATCTCCCTGATCTTGAATTTGAAGACCGCATCTTTGAAGAAAAACTCCACATCTTTCAAATAGGAGGTGACGTCCTTATTGGTGATTACGTTGCGGTCCACCAGTAAATCATCCTCCACCTGTACCTGCCCGTCTCTAAAGATCTTTTTGTAACTGTCCCTGATGATAACATCTTTGTCCCTGGCAGAAGTCTGCTCACTTCCCACAGTGTTCAGATAAAACTCTAAAAACCGGATCTGGTCTTCCACCTTTTGCGAAAGCTCGCTGATTTCCTCCTTGGAATAATCGCCAATCTCCTGTCCCCTGACCGAAGAAACAAAAACGGCAAAAACGAACGAAAACGATATCAGCTTAATCCTGGTCATAAATATATTTCAATATTACTTCCTTATCACTCTCTCCGAGTTTCACCAAATTTGAGATCAGCCATCCTGTATTAAATCCGGGACGGTTAAACTGGGACAATTCAAAGTACCAGTCTTTAATCTGGAAAAAGTGGAACTTCACATCCGTGACCGTTTCGAATCTGATATTTCCTTTCTTGATTTCATAAAGGAACAAGGTAAGGTAATCGGGTTTAAAATCACTTGGCGTATAGGATTCCGGTTTCTTATTTTCCTCCAATGCCCTTCTGAGGTTCATAAAACCTAGCTCATGGCTTAGCGGGTGTAGGAATTTTTTCACATCGCCCTCCGGTTTGTTAAATGCTTGCTTGAAAGGATCGAAGGAAATCCGGTCTATTACCCATTCAAACCCGAGCCCTTCCGGCTGCAGTTTCATAAATAGTACAACTGGCTCCCTTTTGCCTTGAAATGTAAAAATGGAATGCACCTCAGCAAACCAATCTCCCCCGTGGAAATTGAGGTACTGCGGATAATTTTCCGCATTTACGGTATTTAAAAATTCATTTTTGAGGCTCTTAGGCGTGGAAGAGGTCTCATTGTCAAAAAGTATCCCTATGAATTGTCTTCTCAGGGCTCTGTCACGGTATTCCTTATCTCCGGAATAATATCTTTGTTTGCCATCCTGGCTTTCTTCCCCGTTAAATCTTCTGAAAAATTGGTTGACTTGTTTGGTTGATGCGGCGAACCTGCCGTCATCTTCAGGTTGTCCGGGGCTGTACAAGCCTTGCCCCGGAACAAACTGAATGAATAATATATTTAATATAATTACTAACTGAATCGATTTTCTCATGCTGAGGTTTCCGTCACCCTAATATCACCGAGCATCACATCCCAAAACTCAATCGTCCTTCCCGCGACTTGGGTCTGCTTTTTCTCCACGTATATGGTGATGTCTTTTTTAGTGGTATCCCTGTAATTTAAACCGCTCTCCACGGAAGTTCCCTCGAAACGCTGATAAATGGTCACTACGCCCACATATCTTCCGTCGGGTTGCCTTTCCAGATCGCTTATGTAATGAATGTCGTACCAGCTAATGGTGACCTGATCATAGTTCAAGGCCATTAACCTTTCAAAATACCTTCGTACCTTGTAGTACGCCACTTCATTACTACTTAACGAAGAAACACCCATTTCCGCATCCGGAGCGAATAATTCTTCCGCCCGGTCCATTACCCTGGTCGCTTCGGAAAACTGGGTCTGTTTGTTTCCGATGATGCTGATATACTTGCTGAGGTCCCTTACTTTTTCCAGCGCAAGGGAATCTATGGCCTGTTTCCTTTGAGGGCTGATATTGTCCGACTGGGCGGTAGCCAAGGAGAAGGCTGCAAAAAACAATAACAATAAAGAGGGGATATATTTTTTCATAATTTTATTCATTTGTAAGTTTAGTAAATTATCTTCTTCGCAATTCCAGTTCAGTAACTTTACCACTTCCGTCCAGCCGAATGTCGCTGATGAAATTCAGGTTCCTTTTGGTGTCTTTCAAATAGTGCAGATAAGCCTGAATGGTAGTGGGCTCATCGTAATCCTTCACACCGTTTTCCTCATGAATTACGATCAACACAGGGGTGCCTTGGTTTGAAAACATCGCAAGGGCTTCCTGAATGGTTCGGTTCGCGCTTTGTACATTGTTGGCGTTCACAATTGCGGAAAAATAATTTTCCAGTTCACTTACAGCAACTTCATCCGCGGCTGGTGCCGGTGGAGTGGCAGGTGTTGTCGGCGCAGTTTCCACCGGAGCCGGTTCAGGAGCTGCTTCTACTACTTTTTTCTTGCTTTTACATGCACCCATGGCAAGTAGGCAAAACAAGGTGAGGGTCAATAACCTCCTTAGGGGGAATTTAAAACTTCCTTTTTTCATTTTTGGTTTAAGCATTTGATTTTGGATAAGAGTTTAAAATTGAGTTTGGGGTCAAAAACATGCCAACATGGGCTGCTCTAAATTATGTAAATTATGTGAAGGTATAATAATTTATTCCCAATGAATGGTGAAAATCGTACAGGATTGGTTTAAAACTGGCTAATGCACTTTTATAGGGGGATGAAAGGACTGTAAATGCCGAAAAGTCCCACCAAAACTTCTTTTAAACTACAAATGATGATGTATCCGGTTTCAATTAAATATTTCTTTCAGTTTATTTTCCAGGCTAATACCCCTAAGGTCCTTGGCAATTATTTTTCCTTCCGGATCCAACATATAAGTGGCTGGAATGGCATTTATCTGATACGTGGCCGCGGCTTCCGAGTTAAAATATTTCAAGTCCGATACCTGTGTCCATTCCAATCCGTCCTTCTCAATGGCATCCAGCCACGCCTCCCTGGTCCTGTCCAAAGAAACACCAAACACCTCAAAGCCCTTGTCTTTGTACTGGTGGTACAGGCGCACCACATTGGGGTTCTCTTCCCTGCAGGGTTTGCACCAGGCTGCCCAAAAATCAATCAGCACGTATTTTCCTTTCAAATCAGAAAGTTTGACAATCTCCCCTTCGGGATTGGGCAGGGCGATTTCCGGAGCGGGCTGCCCCACGGACAGCGCCCTTAATTCTTCCAGCTGCTGCCTTAAGGATACGATGGTTTTGGTGTTCGGATATCTTTCATCCAACTGAGCCATCAGGCTGTCGAGAAACTGAAAATCGGTTCGCGGATTGAGCATTCCTATCGCCGCCAATGCGGCAAAACTTCCATCCATACTCCTTATGGTCTCCTTTACGCGCTCACCGTGCTCAGCTTCCATTTTCATGGCCCTTTCCTGAATTGATTTGATGGCATCCTGGTCCTTGGCACTCATGGCTTCGTAATATTCTGTATTCAGGGCATTGATCTCTTCCTGGTAAACCCTTGTCAACTCATCCACTTTAGCCATTTGCTCAGTGTCCCAGGAGCCTTCGGTTTCCAGGCTTTCCTCATCCTGAAAATCATAGGTGACATGGACATCATCTTCATAAAGGGCAAGCCTCACCACACGCTCATTATAAAGGTTAAGCTCGTAAAATCCGGGTTTTTCCAATTCCAGCGTATGTTCAAACCGTCCTTTATCATTGACAGCAACAGTATCGATAATCTCCGTGCGGTCATCCAAATATTCAGACAGCAACACCAGCCCTGTCGGGGCATTGGCGAGGTCTCCGGATAGGGTAACTTTTCCCTCCTGGTTCTTTTCACCTCCGCAGGCAAAAAGAACCAACAGTACACCTGCTCCTATTATATTATTTATTTGATTCATTTTGTTCAATTTTCCAGCAATTCCATTAAAATTTTGTTGGCCACCTTGGGGTCAGCCTTACCTTTGGATTTCTTCATCACCTGCCCCATAAACATCCCCAGCAATCCTTTCTTACCTGACCTGTACTCTGCTACCTTTACATCGTTTTCCGACAGTACGCTTTCTATGATAGGCATTAAAGACTCCTCATCACTTTCCTGTATCAGGTTCATTTCCTGGGCGATATCAAGGGGTGATTTCTTGCTTCCTTTTAACAGCTCCGGATAAATCCTCTGGCTAGCCACAGAGAAGTTAACCTTTCCATCATCCACGAGGCTGATCAATGCGGCAAGCTGCCTGGGTGACACAGGAAACTCCTTA
>DATGOS010000271.1:0-4692 GCA_035305725.1 Cyclobacteriaceae bacterium | reverse complement strand
GGCTTGTTTTTCAAAAAAAAAGCGGCGCAAGGATTGAAATTTTTCTCCTGCAACCGCTTTTGCCGTCAACCGTTATTGCCGAGGCGATGGTCAGCACCGGGGAAGTCGTTTGGAAGGCCATGATCGGGAATCTTAAAAGGTGGAAAGATCAGGAAGTGCTTGAAGGTGAATTTTTGATATCAGGAGAACCTGTCTGGTTAAATGCCAGCCTGGAAAACCGGGAAAAAAGAACCGTCAGGTTAAGCTGGGACAGAAAAGATCTTCCTTTTGTATCCATTGTTGAAGCCATGGGAGAGGTTCCGCTCCCTCCTTACCTTAACCGCGCGGCTGTCCCTGAAGATAAGTTCAGATACCAGACTGTATACTCCTCCATGGAAGGGGCAGTAGCGGCACCCACCGCAGGCCTGCACTTCACGGAGCCGCTGATGGAGGAGCTATCCAGGAGAAAAATCAAATCCGTCCAGTTGACGCTTCATGTCGGGGCGGGCACCTTCCAGCCGGTCAAGGAGGAAAATGTGACTGCACACCCTATGCACAGCGAACAGGTGCAGATTCAAAAGTCAGTAATCGGGAAATTGCTGACACACCATGGAAACATCCTCGCCGTGGGTACCACCTCGGTAAGGACGCTCGAAAGTATTTATTGGTTTGGTGTCAAACTGTTAAACGGGGAAGAAACGTCCTTTTTCATCCCGAAGCTTTATCCTTATCAAGATCATGGGATGTTACCCGGTTTAAAAGAGAGTCTCCAGGCAGTCTTTGATTTTATGGAGAAAAATACCCTGGAGGAGATTGGCGGTAGCACCGAACTGATGATCATGCCCGGCTATGAATTCAAAGTCTGCAATGCCATGTTGACCAACTTCCACCAGCCAGGCTCTACGCTGATCCTGCTGGTCGCCGCGTTTACCAAAGGCAGGTGGAGGGAAATTTATGAGGAAGCGCTCGCCCATGGGTACAGGTTTCTTAGCTATGGCGACAGCAATCTTTTATGGCATCATAAAATAACGTAGGCCTTCGGGTGAGATTTTGTTTCTCGCCAGCTCGCCAAGCCGCAAAAGGTTTTTGTAATCTTCTCAAGAACTGCTCCTGGCTACAAGGTCCAACTCGCCAAAAACTTATTTCGTCTTTCCTGCATAACCCAAGACTGACAAATAAGGTATAATGTCTTCGTAGCATTAAAAATTTTCCTTAAAAATTATTTACCTTCGACTATCACGGGCAGGGCAGACTCGTAGAGGAAAGGGAATATGTGCCCTCCAAGGGCTTTGGCTCGTTGCTCAGGAAAACACGTTTTGTCGAACCGTTGAACTGGCGAACTGTTGTACTGTGGAAAGGTCGTATTGTTGAACTGCCGGAATGTCTAACGGTACCCCCGCAAATGCGGCTAGCAGCAAAAAAAGGGCAGGCATTTCAATAGCCCCGTTTCGCACTCCGCGTTTTGCCTTGGCGTGCTTTGCGTTTATCTTTTTCCTGCATGGGGCGAGCCCCAAATCATTTTAGCATCAGGAGCCAGAATGGTTGGTTAAATGCATTTGCAGCACATAACAGGATGGAGTAAAATATTTCAACGCCAATCCGGCGATTCAACATACACCAGTTTCACAGTTCCAACAAGTGCGGCAATACCGCAGTTCGACAGTTCTGACGATTCGACAGTTCGACAATTCTACAATCCCTCCACCATTACTACTGCCACCCCCCGCCCAAGGCCCTATACAGATCCACCACGGAGTTTAATTTGCTATATCTGGCATTGATCAGATCCAGTTCGGACCTTAGGGCGTTTTCCCGGGCAGTCAGTACTTCCAGATAATTGCCAAAACCACTGTTCAGCAACTCCTCGGAATATTCGGTAGCAATATCATAAGCTTCGAACTCCTGAATCTTCACCGCGATTTTCTCCCCCGCCGCTTCATAGGAGTACAGGGCGTCGGAAACTTCCTTGCTGGCATCAAGCAGGGCCTGTTTGAAATCAAGGTAAGCAATTTCCTGTTGGGATTGGGCCACCTCATACTGGGTCCTGATCTGCCGCCTGTTAAAAATCGGCTGGGTAAGTGATCCTATGGTATTGGCAAAAAGAGAGTTGGCGCTCAGCAACTCATCCAACTGGAGACTTTGGAAACCACCTGTCGCGGAGATCCCCAGGGAAGGATAAAAATTGCTCTTTGCCACATTGGTAAGTTCAAAGGCATTGATCAACCCATATTCCGCTGCCATTACATCCGGCCGGTTCCTCAACAGCTGGGCCGGAAATCCCTGATCCAGTTCCGTATAAACGGTTTGTTGGGCCAATGAACTTCTCTGTATCTCCGTCGGGCTACTGCCCAGCAAGATCGAGAGCGTGTTTTCAAGCAGTTTTATGTTCATGTCAATGTCCACCAACAGCGCCCTGGCGGTATGGAGCTGTGCCTCGGTTTGTTTGACACCTGCCTCGGTGACATTTCCCGCCTCTTTAAGGGCCCCCATGGTTTCCAGGCTATACTCCCTATTGGCAATGGTTTTTTCCGTAATAGCCTTCTGCTCGTCCTGAGAAACCAACTGATAATAGACAGAGGCTATACTTGCGATAAGGCGGGTTTTCACTGCTTGGTGTACCGCTATGGACTGAAAATAAGCGGCCTGGTTGGCCCTGCTTTGGCTCCTGATTTTTCCCCAGATGTCGGCTTCCCAGGAAAGGGAGCCTGTGAGTTCATATTGGGTCAACGCACCGTCATACAGAGATCCCAATTGGCTGTTACCCGCCAGTTGTTGATGGCTTACCTGCGCCCCCGCGTTTAGGGAAGGGAAAAAAGATGCTTTCCCCTGCTTATAATAAGCATTGGCAGCATTAATCTGTTGAAGGGCTACACCGATGTCCGTGTTCTGCTCAAGGCCGGTTTCAATGTATTCCTGTAGATAGGGATCGGTAAAAATTTCCCTCCAACCCACGGTGGCCATATTTAGGCTATCCTCTGGAATCTGATCCGTCCGGTAACTTATTTCTTCGATCACCTCGGGCCTGGAGTAATCTTTCGCCACAAAACAGGAAGGCAGCAGCAAAAGCAGGACAGGGATATATGAATATTTTAGAATCGCGTACTGTTTCATCTTTGGGATTTAATAATTACAACTGGGCAGGTGTTTCCTTAATGGTATTTCTACTGAACTTTTCGTGTAGCCATTGGAACAAAATATACAAAATAGGAATAACGAACACACCCAGTACTGTTCCGATAAGCAAGCCGCCAACCGCACCGGTACCGATGGAATTGTTTCCGGCGGCGCCAACTCCGGCCGCAAACACCAGTGGCAACAAACCGATAATAAACGCAAACGAAGTCATCAAAATCGGCCTGAGCCTCACCTTGGCTCCCTCAACCGCTGCATCCAGGATAGTATAGCCCGCTCTTCGCCGCTGCAATGCAAATTCAACAATCAAGATGGCGTTTTTGGCCAATAGTCCCAACAGCATGATCAGGGCGATCTGGAAATAAATATTCACCTCCAGCCCAGCCAGTTTGGTAGACACATAAGCCCCCATCACCCCCACCGGCAAGGAGAACAACACGGCGAAAGGGATCATGTAACTTTCATATTGCGCCGCCAGGATAAAGTAGATGAACACAATACAAAGTATGATAATAAAGGTGGTTTGGTTGCCCGCTGAAATTTCCTCCCTGGTCAAACCGGTAAAATCGACCATGTAGTTGTTCGGGAGTGCGGTGGCACTCACCTCCTGCACCGCGGCAATGGCATCTCCTGTTGAATATCCCGGTGCCGGGGCACCGTTGACATCCGCGGAGTTGAAGAGGTTGTACCTGGTCACAGACTGCGGTCCGTACACCCTTTTTAAGGTGACAAACTCCGTGATCGGCGCCATCTCCCGGTTGGCGTTCCTGACAAAAAGCGCGTTAAGGTCGTTGACCGATGCCCTATCTTCAGGCAAGGCCTGTACATAGACACGGTACTGCTTGCCAAACCGTGCAAAATCAGCCGCATAAACACTTCCAATGTACCCCTGCAGGGTACCGAATATATCGCTGATAGATACACCGGCTTCTTTAGCCTTGGACACATTGATGTCCATTTCAAACTGCGGGTAATTGGTATTGAAGGCTGATTGCGCGTAGAGGATCTCAGGCCTCTGCATAAGCTGTCCCAAGAACTCCCGCGTTACCCTGTCCAGTTCATTAAAATCCCCGCCAAACCTGTCCAGCACGTTCATTTCAAAACCTGAGGAAACGCCAAATCCAGGGACGCTGGGCGGTGCAAAAAACACCATGTTCGCACCGGGAATGCCGGCTGCAATCTGAAACAACTTTGCCGTAATCGCTGAAACGGAAAGGGAATCTGCTTTGCGCTCATCCCAGGGATCCAAACGTATAAAACCCAGGGAAAAGTTGCTTCCCGCTCCGGAAATGAGACTAAACCCATTGATCAGGGAAGCTCCCCGTACCCCATCTACCTGTTCGAGCTTTCTATTCAGCCCCTTGGTGACCTCAACCGTTCTGTCCAATGTAGCTCCCGGGGGGAGTTCGATGTTGGCGAAGATCATGCCGCGGTCCTCAGTGGGAACAAAACCCGTAGGGGTGGTGGTCGCCGCCCAATAAATTCCAGCTGCTGAGGCCAAAAGGATAACCGGAGTGATCCATTTATGCCGATAGAGGAAGGTGACTGACCTTGCATACCTTTGGGTAGTGACGTCAAAAG
>DATGOS010000270.1:0-3694 GCA_035305725.1 Cyclobacteriaceae bacterium | reverse complement strand
GCTGTTCATCCTGACTGAATCCAGTGACAGGAAACAGTATCAGCAACAACAAGGGGAAAACTCCGACTAGCTTGGTTTTTTTCCAGGTCAAGTCATTGTTGAACTTGAATATCAAGAATCTGTATTTATAATCCATTATTGCGCAGACCAATATTTTAATAAGAAATACTTACATTTCCGATGTAAAAGTACATGATTTTTCATATTAAAAGCACAATATTTTACATCGAAACAAAAATTTATTTACGGCAAGTTAGGTCCCGTCTGGAGGCAATTGCTGCACATAATTTTCAATCGCCTGTTTTGTATGACGGATCTCTGCCAATAGCCTGTCCACCTGCTGGCTGATTAGGCCCTCATCAAAATTTTCCAGATTCTCAAACGACTTCGCTGTGGACAACAGCACATCCAAACCCGATATCACACAGGTTCCTTTAAGTTTGTGCCCCGCTTCCCGCAGCCCATTTAGGTTTTTCTGGTCCAAAAGTGCGGAAAATTTTGGGACGGCCTCCTCCAGTTCAGACAACCCCAGCAGAAGCAATTCGCTGATGATGACGGGATCATCGCCTAGATATTCTTTGATTTTATCCACATTTAGATACGTGGGATAATCCCGCCCCGGCTCAGGGCTTGATGAGGGACTGCCGGACAGCGTAGATCCCTGTCCGCTGCCCAACCAACGGTGCAGACTCATCCTTAAATCCTGTTCCACCATCGGTTTTGTCAAAAACTCCACCATCCCCACGTCTTTCGACTTTTCCCGCTCACCGACAACGTTGCTGGCGGACAGGGCAATGACAGGAACGCCTGCACATTGCGGAAGCTTCAGGATTTTGCCGGCGGCCTCAAAACCGTTCATCCCCGGCATCTGTATGTCCATAAAGATTATATCCGGACGTTGCTGCAGGCAAAATTCGTAAGCCTCTACGCCGTCGGTGGCTTCATGAATGATGGCATTTGGACAGATTTTCTCGATCAGAATTTTGGAAAGCATCATGTTGGTGGCATTATCCTCTGCCAGCAAGATATTATATTCTGAAGGATCGGTTCCTTCCGGCGTTGAAGACTCCGTCTTTGGAACAGCAGGTGCGGCGGCACCTTCTATAACCTCCGACAGCACACTGTACAAATCCTTGATCTTAACAGGTTTTATCAAGTGATGCCGGATTGCTATTCCTTCTGCAGAAGCCTGGTTACTGTCCTGCTCAGAAGGGACATACATCAGGATAACCGCAACTTTTTGTAAAAAATCAGGAAAAGAATCGCTTATTTTTTTGATGAGCTCAATCCCGTTAAGTCCAGGCATCTGGTAATCCACCAAGATGACGTTATAATCCATGTTGTGCTCGATTAACCGTAAAGCTTCATAAGCGTTACGGGCTTTGTCGGCGTGGATTTTCTTGTAAGCAAGCATATCGCTGAGCACCTCCAGGGTACGTTCATTGTCATCTACAAGAATGGCCTTCTGCAGGCTCTCTGTTTTACATAAGGTAATGGGCTCACCTTCTTCGCTTTTCAGGGATATGTCGAAGAAAAACGTGCTTCCTTTGCCGGGTTCACTCGACACCTGCAGCGTACTTCCCATTAGGGCCAGTAGCTTGTTTGAAATGGAAAGGCCCAGTCCTGTGCCTCCGTATTTTTTTACGATAGACTCGCTTTCCTGGGAAAAGGCTTCAAAAATCTTTTCCTGCTTGTCTTTGGCAATGCCTATACCCGTATCCCGCACTTCAAACCGGAAAATGCAATGGTCATGCTTTGAACAGAACAAGCTGGTGATTTTTAGCTCGATCTCTCCCTGGCTGGTAAACTTGATCGCGTTTCCCAGCAGGTTGACCAGGATCTGCATCATCCTGGTCTCGTCCGCAAAAATATACCTGGGTAGCCCGTGGGGAACATTCAACAGCATTTCTAGTCCTTTTGAATGGGCCCCGAAGCTCACCACATCGGCCGCCTGGCTTACCAAATCGTAGATGTCACATTTTTCTATGTTTAAATCGAGCTTGCCCGCTTCTATTTTTGAAAAATCCAGGATATCATTGATGACATTGAGCAGCGACCTGCCTGACTGGTGGACAATATTGAGGTATTGCTCTTGCGTCCTGTCCAGGGAAGTTTGTAACAGGAGATCGGTGAAGCCTATAATCCCGTTGAGAGGGGTTCTTATTTCATGGCTCATATTGGCCAGAAATGCGGATTTGGCTTCATTGGCAAACTCTGCCTGTTCTTTGGCCTGGATCAAATTCCGCTCCAGGATCTTTCTGTCAATGGCATTGGAGATGCTGTTCGAAAAGGTCGTGATCAGAGAAATTTCCGTGGTAGACCATTTGCTTTCTCCTTTGTGGTTTTCAAAAGTAACAAATCCCCAGAAGGAGGACTGATAGAGTATCGGCACCACCAGGATCGCCTTGATTCCCATCCTATCCATATTAATCCGCATGGCTGAGCCTTCCGGACTTTCTGAACGAACTACCTGCACCGGCTTTTTCATGGTCAGATCCCGCAGGTATCCCTTCAGCATCCTAAATGGAATATTTTGCTGCTCCGGGTCATTTATAATGATTTTACTGTCTTCCCGGTGCCATTCAAAATTATGACAGGTCCGGTGGTTACCGTCTTCATCAACTTCATTCTTGAAAAAAGCGACTTTATCCGCCGCAAAGGCACGGGCCAGCAGAATTAACGAATAATGGGCGGCTTCGTAAAAATCCCGGTTGGACAATAACTCGTCGGTAGCGGATGAAATCGCCGCCAACATATCGTTCTTCTTTTGAATCTCCTCCTCTTTTACATATTCACTGTTGATGTCCTGGATACTTCCGTTTACCAATACGCATTTTCCGCGTGCAAAAGTCGGCCTGCCGATAATCCTTACCCATTTTTCGTTTCCTTTGGCCGTGACAATTTTCAGTCGCTCATCCCAGGGTTCACCCCTCACGATAGCGTTCTCAAACAGCTGCGTGATTTTTTCTCTGTAAATCCCCTTCTCGAAAAAACAAATACCAGATTCTGCTGTAAGTTTAAATTCATCCCCTACTTCATGAATCTTCCTGGTACTCTCTGTCCATTTCAGTCGGTTCTTATTTAGATCCAGTTTCCAGCCTCCGATGCGGGCCATTTTATTGGCCTCCTGTAAAAGCTCCTTGGTATCCTGAATTTCCTTCTCCAGTTTCAACCTTTCCGTGATGTCCATGGAGTTGCCGATCACGTAGGGCGTGCCCTCGGGGGTTTCGGCCAGGGAATTGTTATATATCCAGACCTTTCTGGTATTTCCGTCTTTATGAGTGGTGGTCAACATTCCTTTTGCCCTTCCTTCATCTCTTACTTCCCGTAGATATTCCTCTATTTTGCTATGGTATTCTTCGGGAATTAGCTCTCTGAGGTTCTTGCCCATAAGTTCTTCAGGAGAAAAACCCAATAGCCGCGATCCGTAGTGGTTGGCACTCAGAAAATTGCCCTCTAAGTCATGGGTGTACATCAGCCCCTGGCTGTTTTCGAAAAATGTCCGGAATTTGTTCTCGCTGATTTCCAGAAGATTTTGCTTTGCCTTTTCCTCGCTGATATCTCTGCCCACGGCAAAAACATCTCCTGTCAACCGGTCAAATACCGCCGCCCAGAAGATATCCTTGTACTCGCCTTTCTTCGTACGCAGGCGCTGCGTCCATTGGATGTTGTCCTTCCCTTCAGAAATTTCCTG
>DATGOS010000269.1:0-2867 GCA_035305725.1 Cyclobacteriaceae bacterium | reverse complement strand
CGTAAAGACAGCGGATGGTTTTAAAGTACTTGAAAGGGTAGAAAACAATTACCTTCGGCTGGTAGAACATAAATTTGACACGGTGGAAACGGATGCTGTACGGATCACCGTTCACCGGACCCATGGCGATCCGCTGGCCAGGATTTTTGAAATCCGGTGTTATGGATAATACAACTGAGCGGAGTCCTTCGTTCGTTCGTGTGATATTAAAAACAGAACTGATCCCATTGGATATACGATGCATTATCGTATATTGTGGCAAACAAGACAGGTGATGAAGATAACTGCCATTATTTCCGATGAATTGATAGAAGAGGCAATGAAATATGCCGGAACCAAGACGATCACAGATGCTTTAAAAGTTGCTCTGAAGGAATACGTTGCACTTCAAAAAATAAAAGAGCTGAGTGCCAGTGTGCTTCAGGATCCTTTGGATTTCAAGTATTCCGCCAAGTACTTAAGAGATAGGAACAACTTATGAGACGTGTTGTATTTGACACGTCCATATGGATTGAATATTTCAAGTCCAATCCCGTATTTTTCACAATTTGTCAATCATATTTGGACAACGCATCTGTGTTCACATTGGAAATCATTTTCGCTGAACTGATGCAGGGAGCGAAAGGACAAAGGGAGGTCGGAATAATCAATGGCTATTTTGAAAATTTGCATAAACTGGATTATGAAGGCTTGGTTTACGAAGCCGGCTTATTTTCTCAAAACGAAAAGCTCGTTGCCCGGGGGATCGGTCTGATTGATGCAATTATCATCTACGCCACGGTCATCAACAATTTGCAACTGTGGACGCTGGATAAAAAAATAGGCGGTTATCTGGATTCCAGGTTTATTTTCGTCCCCTAACAATAATGTTCCACCTTTTGCTTTTCGATGCAGCACCTGGATTTTGTAACCATTATACTGCTTAGTTTAATAATTATGGTCACCGGTCTGTCCTTTGGAAAACAAGGAACGGACATGAAATCATTTTTTGCCGCGGGCGGGGCCGTACCCTGGCCGATCAACGGGCTTTCCCTTTTTATGAGCTTCTTTTCTGCAGGCACTTTCGTGGTTTGGGGTTCCATTGCCTATAGCTATGGTATGGTGGCCATCACGATTCAGATGACCATGTGCCTCAGTGGCTTCCTGATTGGGTATTTTATCGCGCCGAGGTGGCGCAAAACGGGCGCATTGACTGTGGCGGAGTTCCTCACCAACCGGTTTGGCGTAAAGATTCAGCGGTACTATACCTATATTTTCCTGGTTCTTTCGCTGGGATACACCGGGGCCTTTTTATATCCTGTGGCCAAGATCGTCAATGTCTCGACAGGCTTTGACATTTACTACTCCATCCTGCTCCTGGGAGGAATTGTCATGGTCTATACGGCGGTAGGCGGTTTATGGGCAGTGGTGGTGACCGACGTACTGCAGTTTGTCGTACTGACCGCGGCGGTGCTCGTGGTGGTACCGCTCGCCTTTGACGAAGTCGATGGCATTACCGGATTTATCAACCAGGCTCCGGATCAATTTTTCGATCTGGTCAACGGGGAATATACCTGGGCATTTATCTTTGCTTTCGCCATCTACAACCTGATATTTATCGGGGGAAACTGGGCCTATGTCCAGCGCTATACATCCGCGAAAAACAGCCGGTCCGCCGCCAAGGTAGGTTACCTCTTTGGCCTGCTGTACCTGATCAGCCCCATCATCTGGATGCTGCCGCCAATGATCTACCAGGTCTTGTCGCCCGGACTTAGTGCTTTGGACGCTGAGGGTGCTTACCTGTTGATGTGCCAGCAGGTATTGCCCATGGGAATGATGGGCTTGATCTTGGGCGGGATGATCTTTGCGACCGCAAGCTCGGTCAATACCTCCCTCAACCTGGCTGCCGCGGTGCTTACCAATGATATTTATAAACCGCTGAGGCCCCATGCTTCGGACAGGCACCTGATGGCGGTGGCTAGGATCACCACGCTCTTATTCGGTGCCGGGACCATAACGGTGGCCTTTATGGTGCCCATGGCTGGAGGAATTGTGGAAGTCGTATTGAGCATAGGAGCCATCACGGGAGGGGCCTTATATATGCCTGCGATCTGGGCACTGTTTTCCAAAAGACAAAACGGAACCTCTATCCTATGGGTGACCGGCCTCAGTTTGGCGGTTACTCTGTTTTTTAAGTTTGTTTCCCCACTGTTGTTGAATTTCGGACTCAGCCGGAGTATGGAAATGCTGGTAGGCGTGGGTGTGCCTTTTCTCCTGCTTTCCTTTTATGAAATTTATTTCTTCTTTAGCGGCAAGCCAGATCATGTGGTGGTGGAAGCCGCCCCCGAACAGGAAGAGGCGGAAGGTCCCGTTCAGGTTCAAAACCTTTTCGGCATTAAAGTCCTGGGACTGGCCTTTGCGACCATAGGCCTTACATTCCTGATTTTGACGCCCTGGGCATCGGGCGCGGCCTTGTATACCCTTACTCTGGGTATATTGATCCTGAGTCTGGGTATATGCATGTATGCCTATTCGGTCAGAAAAAGAGCAGGAAAAACCATCTTGAAAAAAGTATAAGACAGTTTCAATGATAAACAAAGAAGGCCCTGTTTCAGGGGTAAGAAAACCAAAAGCCGAAACGGTTCAGGCGGATCTGGCAATTATTGGCGGAGGAATGGCAGGCACCTGCTGCGCCATCACCGCTGCCCGGATGGGGCTGAAAGTGGTGCTGGTACAGGACAGGCCGGTATTGGGGGGCAACGCCTCTTCCGAGGTAAGGCTTTGGATCCTGGGCGCCACCTCCCACATGGGCAACAACAACCGCTGGGCCCGAGAGGGCGGGGTGATCGATGAGATTCTGGTAGAGAACCTATACCGGAACCCTGAAG
>DATGOS010000268.1:0-5588 GCA_035305725.1 Cyclobacteriaceae bacterium | reverse complement strand
CAGCGATACGTTGGGATTATCCTTAATCTTGTTCATGTAAAGATCAATGATGTCCCTGTATCGGACGCCCAACCGGCTGGTATAAAAGCCAAAGGTAGGCTCCTCGTCGGAAGCAATCCGGATCCCCACCTGGAACGGTACTTTTACATGCTCCAGGTAATAATCAATTTCATCCAGGTTGTCCAGGACGGGTATGCAGTTCACAAACCCGTCATTCAAAAGATCCGCAACGTTCTTTTTGTATAATTCACGTTTGTAGCCATTGCAGACGATAAAGGTTTGCTTTGATATTTTCCCTCTTTCGTACAGTTTTCGCACGAGCGGAATATCAAAGGTAGAGGAAGTCTCAATGTGGATATCGTTTTTCAGCGCTTCATCCAGTACAAAGCTAAAATGGGAGGACTTGGTGCAATAACAATAAGTATATTTGCCTTTGTAGTCATGCGTCTTGATCGCGTTGCCAAAGTACGTCTTGGCATTTTGAATACTTTCGCTGATCTTAGGCGTATAGGTCAACTTAAGCGGGGTGCCATAGGTTTCAATAATTTCCATTAAATCCACCCCGTTGAATAATAGGTTGTTGTCCTCGACTTTGAACTCCCTGGTGGGAAAGTCAAAGGTTTGTTGGATTAAATCAATATACTGGTTCATCTCGGCCGCGGGATCAGTTTAAAATAGGATTCGGAAGCGCAAAAATCACATTAAAAAACTGGGAAATCAAATGTACCGACAAAAAAAGCTCCCTGTTCAAAAGGAGCCGTGAGATAATTCCCGAGGCATTTAATTTAAATCACTTCTTCAGCTCGTTCAACAGCAGTTTTTCCTCCAAAACAAACCGTTGCTGGTTTTCAATTACCTTTCTCAACACCTGTCTAAAGCGGACTTCTTCATCAATGATTGACAAAACCCTCGAAATATATTGATAAGCGCCCGTTTCGTCTGCCTTGTCAAATCTTAAGAAAATTATTTTGGAAGCGTCATCTGCCTGCAGCGCAAGTTGCTTCGGCCGTCCCGATGAAAACATACCTTTGAGAAGCGGGTATTGGGCGGACGCCTTTCCTGCCAGCCTGAAGGAAAGCTCCTGGAAAATTCCTCCCGAATCACTATCTTCAGTGACTGTCAATAAATCAAGCATGGGGTTGTCTTGCAACCATTCCAGGAGGCTGACGGGTTTTATTTCCGCCTTTTCATTGCGGGATACTTGTGTAAAGTTAAAATGCTCTTCTTTTAATCTATCCGGGCTCATTGCTAATGATTTCAGTAGTCGACGCTAATTCTTTTTGGGTAATGCCAAAGATAGTGAAAGATATTATTATATACAATACCCTATGGGTTATATAGGTTTTTTAAAAAGACAAGTAGAATGTCCTAAAACTCAGGATCATGATCAGGATCCCTACGACGAGCATTAAATTTTGCGGTCGGATCTTCTTGCAAAGCACCGCACCAAAAGGTGCTGCAAGCACACCGCCTAAAATCAATCCCAAAACCGCTGCCCAGCCGATATTGTCCATAAAGAGAAGGAAAGTGCCTGCTCCCGCTACAGCCACAAAAAATTCAACGAAATTAACCGTTCCAATGGCAAATCGGGGGGTTTGGCCTTTGCTCATTAAGGTGGAATTTACGATGGGACCCCATCCCCCGCCCCCGGTGGTATCGGCAAACCCCCCTACTAAGGCCAGATAAGGTATGCTTTTGTCCCTGGGATTAATTTTTGCTTTTTTCTTTCTGATCACCTTTCGGAGAATCACGATTCCCATGATAAAAAGATATGCGGCCACATAGGGCTTTACCATATCTCCGTCAATATTGGAAAGAAAAGCGGCTCCGACCACGGCTCCCAACACGCCCGGGATCAATAACTTTTTGGCCAGATCCCATTTTACATTTCCCAGACTCAGGTGGGATATCCCTGAAGCAAGGCTGGTAAAAACCTGTGCCAAATGTACCCATGCGCTGGCTGAAGCCGGGGGAATGCCTATACCCAGCAGAATGGAATTGGAAGTGACACCATACGCCATTCCAAGCGCCCCGTCAACCGTCTGAGCCACAAAACCCACCAACAAAAACCAAAAAAACAATTCGTATTCACCGGGCATGATGGCCTCTAAAGAGAAAAAGCTCTGACCAACGACAAAAGCTAGGATAATTGTTCCAACAACCCCATAAAACAGCCAAAACGGCTTTTCTTTAACTATGGCTATTACTTTTTCCATCTTCCGGTGTTTTGGTAGCAAAAGCCAAATGTAATTCCAAAAAGCCAATTTACCAACAAAGCCTATTAGTTTTGTGGGGAATTATTTTTAATCATGAACAGAAAAGCGGAAAAAGAAATTTGATTCACATGTCTTATTGAAACTTGGAATGGCCAGAAAAAATGGAAATTCCCCCATATTTACCTAAGTTTGTCAGCATCTTGGCGCTTGCAAAAAGATCGATAATTTTCAGGACGGGTTTAAGAAAAAATGCGGAATATCAATTTGGTGGAAGTCAGATCGGAATTAGCTGCCGGGACCCGGGGGGCAAGCCTTGGGATCGACGCGGTGAAGATTGCGAGCCTGGACAGGCAGTCCGACTATTTTACCCGATTTGACCCCATCAAAGTTCCTGATGCGAATGAGATGCTGTGGAAGGGAAACAGGTTCCCCTATGCAAAATATATTGACGGTGTCCTTGAGGTGCTGAGCAATGTGAGTGAAACCATCCAAAAGCTGAGAACCGAGGGAGTCTTTCCTATCGTGCTGGCGGGAGATCATGCTACCTCGGCAGGGACCATTATGGGCATCAAGGCCGCCCATCCAGACCTTAGACTGGGCGTGATCTGGATCGACGCGCATGCCGATCTCCACAGCCCCTTCACCACGCCGACCGGAAACATGCACGGAATGCCCCTGGCCATGGCCACGGCGACCGACAACAAAACATGCCAGCTCAATAATCCGGGAGAGGAAAGCATAAAATTTTGGGAAAAAATCAAATCACTCGGTGGGCCGGCAGCCAAAATTGATCTTGGGGACATTGTCTATATCGGGCTAAGGTCCACGGAGCCGGCGGAGGATTTTCTGATCGAAAAACACAAGATAAAAGTCTTTACCATTGAAAAAGTCAGGGAGGAAGGAATAGACCTTGTGGCAGAAAAAACCCTGGCAGCACTGCAAAACTGCCAGCAGATTTACATTTCCTTTGACGTGGACAGCCTGGACAGCAGCATCTCCAAAGGCACCGGTACCCCTGTACCCGAGGGACTGACTTATCAGGAAGCCATCGGGCTCAACACCCAATTGATTAAGGACAACAGGGTGTGTTGCTGGGAAATCGTGGAGGTAAACCCTACTCTTGACACGGAAAACACCATGGCGGAAATTGCGTTCGACATCCTGGAATCCACCACACAGGCATTGATCGCGAATTTTTGATCAGGAAGCCGCGGCCCGAAATTATTGAAAGCGGATGCTAGAAAAAAAGATAATTGATACTATAAAATTTCTAACGATGACGATACAGGAACAGCTATTGAAGGGTATAAGCAAGGCTTTTGAAACATTGTTTGACCACAAAATTGATCCTTCAGACCTGGCCCTACAACCGACCAGGAAAGAATTTACAGGACATTATACCTTCGTACTGTTTCCCTATTCCCGGATTACCAAATCCTCGCCTGAGCAAAGTGCCCGACGAATGGGGGAATACCTGGTATCCGAGGTGGAACCGGTGGGCGGCTACAATGTGGTCAAAGGGTTTTTGAACATTTCCATTAAGGATCAATACTGGCTGGACATCTTTAGGAGCCTGGTTCAAAACGGACAATACGGGCAGTTTCCGCCCAACGGCCAAAAGGTAATGGTGGAGTACAGTTCCCCCAACACCAACAAGCCCCTTCACCTAGGCCACCTGAGAAATAACTTTTTGGGGTTTTCCGTTTCTGAAATTCTGAAAGCCAACGGCTATGAGGTCATCCGGGCCAACCTGGTCAACGATAGAGGCATCCATATATGTAAATCCATGGTGGCGTACAAGCATTTCGGGAACGGGGAAACCCCTGAGTCTTCAGGGCTGAAAGGGGACCATTTGGCGGGCAAATATTATGTGCTTTTTGATACACATTATAAAAAACAGGTGGCCGAACTTATGGAGAAAGGGATCCCCGGGGACCAGGCCAAAAAATCCGCGCCGCTCATGAAAGAGGCGCAGGAGATGTTGTTCCAATGGGAAAACGGGGACGAAGAGGTGATCGGCTTGTGGAAAACAATGAACGCCTGGGTGTATGAGGGTTTTGACGCTACCTATGAAAGGATGGGCGTTGCCTTTGACAAATTTTATTATGAATCCGACACATATCTCCTCGGCAAGGATCTCGTCGAGGAAGGGCTTCAAAAAGGGGTGTTTTTTAAAAAAGAAGACGGATCGGTATGGGCAGACCTTCAGGACGAAGGGCTCGATGAAAAACTGGTTTTAAGGGCCGACGGTACTTCGGTATACATCACCCAGGACATGGGCACGGCCGACCTTAAATACCGGGACTTTAGGATTGACCAGTCGGTGTATGTGGTGGGCAATGAACAGGACTATCACTTTGAGGTGCTGTTTAAAATCCTAAAAAAGCTGGGACGACCCTATGGGGAAGGCCTGTATCACCTTTCCTACGGAATGGTGGATTTGCCCTCCGGAAAGATGAAGTCCAGGGAAGGTACGGTGGTGGATGCCGATGACCTGATCCAGGAAATGCTGGATACCGCTGCGGCGCACACGGAGGCCCTGGGCAAGATTGAAGGATTTTCTGAGGAACAGGCCCATGAACTTTATGAAATGATCGGGATGGGGGCACTAAAATACTTTTTGCTGAAGGTAGACCCCAAAAAAAGGATGCTGTTCGACCCCCAGGAATCCATAGAATTTCAGGGCAACACCGGGCCGTTTATCCAGTATACCCACGCCCGGATTTCATCCATTCTCAGAAGGGCCGAGCAGACCGGATTGCTTCTTGCAGCGGAGCGCTTTGAGAACCCTTCCGCAATAATGGATACTGAAACGCAACTGATCTTCCTGCTGAACACCTATGAAGATAAGATCCAACTCGCGGGAGAAGAACACTCGCCTGCCGTTATTGCACAGTTTTTGTTTGATCTAGCCAAAGAGTATAACCGATTTTACGCGGAACTTCCTATCTTTAATGAGACAAATGGGAATGCCCAAGCCTTTAGAATTGCATTGTCAGCCCAGGTGGCAAGGACACTGCGTTCGGGCATGAAATTATTGGGAATAACAGTGCCGGAAAAAATGTGATTATGAAAATACTTCTTATGTTATTTACCCTTCTTTTCTTCGCATGTACCGCGGCCAGTAATAACGATTCGGATGCCGGGGACGAGGCTAACGCTGAAAACGGACAAGCCGGCACTTCATTTTATGATTTTACGATGAATGACATTGACGGTAACGAAATTGATTTTAATCAGTATAGGGGCAAAAAGGTACTGGTGGTGAATGTGGCTTCCAAGTGCGGTTATACCCCGCAATACGCGGAATTACAGGAGCTGAATGAAAAATTCGGGGACAAAATAGCGATCCTGGGCTTTCCTGCCAACAAC
>DATGOS010000267.1:0-7880 GCA_035305725.1 Cyclobacteriaceae bacterium | reverse complement strand
CCTCGGTCATGATTTTGTCATCGACTAGCAGCACCTCCGGATACATGTTTCTGAATTCGTGGGCGTGCATCCAGTGCGTGGCACATTGTCTGCCGTTGAGCAGGCCCGTTGCTGCCAGGAAAAACGCCCCGATACAAAAGCTTGCCAGCTCCGCACCGTTGCTGTACTGCTGGATGATCCAGGGAATAAACGCTTCATTGTGAGCAATGGCGGATTTTTGGTCACCGTGCATGGCCGGAATGATGATCAGGTCCGTCCGGGATACGTCTGTCAGCAACACTTCAGGATTGATGGTAAACAAGCCGTGGGTTTGCCGGGTTTCATGGGAAAGTCCAACCAACTGTACCTGGAACAACGGCGGCTTTCCCATCGACTTGCAAAAGTTATTGACGCCGTTGAAAATCTGATGCGTTCCCTCAATGTTCACCAGACTGGCGTGACCATGGGGGACGATTATCGAAATATGCCTTATTGGGTTTTCTGCTTGTTTCATAATTAAGACCAGTCGGAACTCCCAAAAAATCAGGCTACTAAGTTAAATTTTTTTCGCTTAAATACCCAAATGATATTGATTTCAATATAAAAAAGAAAATAAAAAAAGTTTAAAAAATTAAAGGGGAATTTAATTCAAGGAACAACAGAAAAGCTAATGCAAAAGTCAATTTAATAGTGAATAATCACCATTGCCTTCAGGACGGCCCAAATCCACCGGAAAGGGGGCAGGTATGGTATGATAAAAACCCTTAAATTCACGCTTTTTAATCTAGGGAAGCAGTATGACTACGGAAAGGAAAAAGCTAAGTGAAAACCGGGAAAGATACAAACATTGGAAGAAATGGGGGCCGTATTTAACAGAACGACAGTGGGGAACCGTTAGGGAAGACTACAGTGCGGACGGGTCCGCATGGACTAATGTCTCCCATGAAGACGCAAGAAGCAAAGCTTACCGGTGGGGGGAGGAGGGAATTGGAGGCATCAGTGACCATAAGCAAAAGCTTTGTATTGCCTGGGCTTTTTGGAACGGCCGGGATCCAATCATCAAAGAGCGGCTGTTTGGCCTTACAGGCCTGGAAGGCAACCATGGGGAGGATGTAAAAGAGTTGTATTACTATCTTGACTCGACGCCCAGCCACAGTTACATGAAGATGCTCTACAAATATCCACAGGCCGAATTTCCTTATGAAAAACTAAGGGAGGAAAACAGAAAGCGGGGCAAAAAGGACCCTGAATATGAATTGTTGGATACCGGGATCTTTGATGAGGATGCTTATTTTGACATTTTCATTGAATACGGCAAAAATGATGTAGAGGACATCGTGGGAAAGGCCACCATTCACAACAGGGGGAATGCCGCGGCCGATATATGGGTCATGCCCACCATGTGGTTCAGGAAAACCTGGTTTACGGGTGATGAACCTTTTATTCCAAAACTTACCGAGCTATCCAAGGATAAAATCCTGGCTTATACGCCCAACTGGGGGAACTTCCAGTTTAACTTTTCCGGCGAGCCAGAACTTCTTTTTTGTGACAACGAGACTAACCGGGAAAGGCTATACCATATTGAAAACCAAAAGAAGTACCTCAAGGATGCCATCAACGATTATGTGGTCGCGGGGGACAAGTCCCACCTCAACCCGAAGAAAAACGGTACGAAGGCCGCTGCACTTTACCGGATAAACATTCCCGCCGGTGAATCCAGGGAAGTTACTTTCAGGATGTTTCACCCCTTTTCCGACATTGGTGAGAAAGACTGTGAAGAAATCCTGGCATCTGCAAAGGAGGAGGCGGATGAGTTTTATGGAGAACTCCAGAAAGATGTCACCGATGAGGATATGAGGAACATACAGCGGCAGGCGTACGCGGGAATGCTGTGGGGGAAGCAATTTTATTATTATAATGTGGAACGGTGGCTCGAGGGAGATCTGGGGCGATACTCGCCGCCTCCGGAAAGGAAGAAAGGCAGAAACAGCCACTGGCGGCATTTGCAGAATTATGATATTATATCCATGCCGGACAAATGGGAATACCCTTGGTATGCGGCTTGGGATCTGGCATTTCACTGCATACCCCTGGTGCGGCTTGATCCGGATTTTGCCAAAAACCAGCTTTTGCTGCTCCTGAATGAATGGTACATGCATCCCAACGGCCAAATTCCCGCCTACGAATGGAATTTCAGCGACGTTAACCCCCCGGTACATGCCTATGCCGTCCAAAGGGTGTATCAGATCGACAAAAAGATGAACGGGGGCAAGGGTGACAGGGAATTTCTGGAAAGGGCGATGCATAAGTTGATGCTCAATTTCACCTGGTGGGTCAACCAAAAAGACACGGAAGGCAATAACATTTTTGAAGGGGGCTTTTTGGGTCTGGACAATATAGGCGTGTTTGACCGGAGCAATGTGGGAAAATTCAGCGGGAAACTGGAGCAGGCGGATGCCACCTCCTGGATGGCGATGTTTAGCCTGAACATGCTGAGGATATCGCTTGACCTGTGTGAGTTCAACACGGTGTACCAGTATACGGCGACGAAATTTCTGGAGCATTTTCTATACATCGCCGGTGCGATGAGCAATATTGCCAACGAAAACATCAGCTTATGGAATGACGAGGATAATTTTTTCTATGATGTACTTCATGTAAAAGGTAAAGACCCGCAGGTGATGAAGGTGAAGTCCATTGTGGGCATTATTCCTTTGTTTGCGGTGGAACCCATCCCTGAAAAGCTCTTTGTGAACCTTCCCGCTTTTAAAAAGCGGCTGGAATTCTTTCTTCTGGAAAAGCCAAAGCTTGCTGCGTTGGTGTCAAGCTGGATTCAACCCGGCCACGAAAAGAGAAGGTTGTTTTCTTTACTCCGCGGTCATCGGATGAGGAGTATTTTGAACAAGATGCTGGATGAAAAGGAGTTTTTATCAACCTATGGCGTGCGGTCCCTGTCCAAATATCATGAAGAAAACCCCTATTTCCTCCGGCTCAACGGATCCGAACTTTCGGTCCAATATGTTCCCGGAGAGGCAGAGACCGTGATGATGGGAGGCAACTCAAACTGGCGGGGGCCCATTTGGTTTCCGATCAATTACCTGATCATTGAATCCTTGAAGAAGTTTGATTTTTACTATGGTGGAGAATTTCCCATTGAATGTCCCACCGGCTCAGGAAAATTTGTTACCTTGGATCTGATTGCAAGGGAACTATCCTTCCGCAACATCAACCTTTTCAGGAGGGACAGGAATGGCAGGAGGCCGGTCTACGGTGACAATGAGAAATTACAGACGGATCCTCATTTTAAGGATTACATTCTGTTTTTTGAGTATTTCCACGGGGACAACGGCAGGGGCATGGGCGCTTCCCACCAAACAGGTTGGACGGGACTGGTTGCGGAACTGATACATAAATTACATAAAACACCCAACAAGGAGCCACATGTTACTACCCTATTTAGAAGCTGATAGAAGGGAAGCAGGATGTGACGAAGCGGGGAGAGGCTGTCTTTGCGGGCCGGTAGTGGCGGCGGCCGTTATCCTGCCCCAGGATTATGCCAATGAATTGGTCAACGATTCCAAACAACTGACGGGAAAAGTACGGGAAGTCCTGGCGGAGGAAATTAAGGCAAATGCCATGGCTTGGGCGGTCTCGGCGGCTTCCCACCAGGAAATCGACCGGATCAATATTCTGAATGCGTCTTTTTTGGCCATGAACCGGGCTGTTCAAGCGCTGCAAATGTCTCCGGATCACCTGCTGATTGACGGCAACCGTTTTAGAACCCATCTGGACATCACTTATGATTGTATCATCGGGGGAGATGCCCGGTATGCGAGCATTGCGGCGGCCTCTATCCTTGCCAAGGTACATCGTGACAACCTGATGAAACGCTATGCCAGCTTGTATCCGGGTTATGGATGGGAGACTAATTTTGGATATCCCACCAGGGAACACCGAAGAGGCATCCTAACCCATGGCATTACTTCCATCCACCGCAGGTCCTTTAGATTGCTCCCGGAGCAACTGGAGATATTGTTTCCCGAAGGAAGGTAGTTTCCGGCGTTTTCGGTAGTTTTTTTAACTGCGAGGTTCGCCGAGGTCTCGCAAAGCCCCCCAGGACCTTGAGCTCCAACATGAAAACAGATAAATTGGTGTTTTTGGAGTCATGAATAGGCAAAGTGTAGAGCTTAATTTATTATCGGAGCTTGTCAGTGAATCAGGGGAGTAATATAGTGCATGAAGACTTTTTGGCGTTCATTGCGCAGTCTTCGCGTCCTTGGCGGTTTCTTTGTTTTACCATAAGGTGCTCAAGTGTTCCACAGTTCGACAATCGATGATTCCACCATCTACAATTCAACCAAATTATTTTACCCCGGGCGCGGACTTTCGCCTATAGGTCAGGAAACTATAGTCGTACTTGTTTTTTTCATCCTTAAAATGGTCCTCCTGGGAGATTTTTTCCCACGCTTGATCATCAATTGCCGGGAAAAATGTATCACCCTCAGGGGCGGCATCGATTTCCGTGATCACCAGCTCATCAGTCAAAGGAAGCGCCAGTTTGAAAATTTCCGCTCCCCCCAAAACATATACCTGGGAGAGCTCTTTGGACCGGGCAAGTTCCAGGGCGTCATCCAGGCGATGCACCACATGTTGGCCCGGGGGCACAACATAATCTTTGTTCCGGGTGATGACGATGGATGTTCTACCCGGCAGGGGTTTTCCCATCGATTCAAAGGTTTTTCTTCCCATGATGACATGGTGGCCGATGGTGGTGTTCTTGAAATGCTTCAAATCGCCAGGAAGATGCCAGGGCAATTGGTTGTCCCTGCCGATTACATTATTTTTTCCCTTGGCTACAATGATGGAAATTTTCACGGTCTGTTTTTTTTGAGTTCAAGGTGCAAACTTTTGGTGTGCCTGAAATAGGTTGACGCCTTTTGGGGTTATTGAGTTATTTGCTGTTGGCACGTTAGTATGTATATACTGGGTTCATTGTACCTTGTACCAAATCACCTAAACTTCATTCGCTGTATCCTTACGGCGTTCAAAATGGCCAACAGGGCAACACCCACATCGGCAAAAACCGCCTCCCACAAGGATGCCACGCCAAAGGCCCCAAAGGTTAGCACCAATGCCTTTACACCGAATGCCATGCCAATGTTTTGCCAAACGACCTGACGGGTTTTTTTGCCGATATTGATGGCGGTGATGATGTTGTCAAGCCGGTCATTTTGGATCACCACATCCGCGGTTTCGATGGCTGCATCAGAACCCAGGCCTCCCATGGCGATGCCAATGTCGGCAAGCGTGATCACCGGTGCATCATTGATGCCGTCACCAACAAAAGCCACCGTCTTTCCTTCTTTCTTTAGTACTTCGACTTTGGCTACTTTGTCTTCCGGCAACAATCCGCCGTATGCCTGGTCTATGCCCAAGTCGGCTGACACGGATTGTACTACGGTGTCTTTGTCGCCTGAAAGCATAAGAATTTCTTTTACGCCCATTTGCCGGAGTTCTTTGAGGGTGGCAGAGGCACCTTCTTTAATTCTGTCGGCAATGGTAATGTGACCGAGATATCTTCCCTCAAGGGCTACGGCCACCAGGGTTTCCACCTCATCTTCCAGGACTGCTGGATAGGCAATTTGATGTTCGTCAAGCAATTGGGTATTGCCGGCAAGCATCACCTTTCCTGCCAGAGCGCCTTTTAATCCACGGCCTGAAAACTCTCTTACATCAGTCACTTCCCATTTTTTGTCGGCTGTTCCCACAGCCTGCGTGATGGCCTTGGCTACCGGATGGTTGGACTGACTTTCCAGTGCGGCGGCCATGGAGAGGAGTTCATCCGGCGATATATGTTCCCCTTCAGCAATTTTTACTTCCTGCACCTCAAAAACCCCTTCAGTCAAGGTACCGGTCTTGTCCAACACCAAAGTGTCCGCTTTGGGCAGCAAATCCAGAAAATTTGACCCCTTGAACAAAATCCCGTTTTTGGAGGCGGCGCCAATGCCACCGAAATAGCCAAGAGGAATGGACACCAACAAGGCACAGGGACAGGAAATCACAAGAAACACCAGTGCCCGGTATAGCCATTCATCGAATACATAATTGTCCACGAAAAAAAACGGAAGGGTCGCAAGCGCAAGGGCAAGAAAAACTACAATGGGGGTATACACCCTGGCAAGGCGGGAAATGAACCTCTGGGTTTTTGCTTTTCGTCCACTGGCTTCTTCTATGAGCAGCAGTACTTTTGAGAGCGTGCTGTCCGCAAAGGCGGCACTGACTTTAATGTCCACCACATTTTCCAGGTTGACCATTCCGGCCAGTACTTTTTCGCCTCTCTTAATGGTTTGAGGTTTGGACTCGCCGGTGAGGGCATCTGTGGCAAAATAGGAACTTTCGCTGATCAGCGTCCCGTCCAGGGGAATTTTCTCGCCTGCCCTTAGGCGTATGGTTTCGCCAACAGCAACATACGAAGGATGCATACTCATCTCCTGTTCTTCACGCAGTACCTTCACTACATCCGGCCTGTTGTCCACCAGGGATTTTATGGACTTTTTGGATTTTCGCACGGCGGAGTCCTGAAAATGTTCCCCGATCACGTAAAACAACATCACCGCAACCCCTTCGGCGTACTCTCCGATGTAAAAGGCACCTAGGGTTGCAATTCCCATCAAAAAAAATTCGTTAAACAAATCCCCCTTGGCAATGTTCCGGGCCGCTTGTTCCAATACTTTCCCACCAACCAAAATATATGCAAACCCATACCACAGTAGTCGGATGGTGGCGGTAAACCAGGCCGCCTCCACATAATCCAACACCATTCCTGCCGAAAGGAACACAAGGCTGATAATGGTGGGAAGGTAAGCTAGGCTATGATGATGAATTTCTTGCTTTTGAGGGCCGGTTTCGCCGCGGCCGGGGTTAGGGGGCATCTTCTCTTTTACAGGCTCCGGTCCGGAATATTCCAGGGTTTCCAGACCTTCCGCCTTTATATTTTTGTTATTATCCATCTTATCCGCCATCTAACTTCAGAAAATGGCTTATCCCGTCATCCGGGATCGCCAGTTTCTCCAAAATTACGGTATAAAAGCATGCAAGGGTATTGCATTTGGATAATATCCTCCCCTGGGGAATTCCTACCTATATAATTGATAGGACAGGCAGTCTGATAGCAAGACGTGCTTTAAAGATGGTTTTTTTAGACAGCAAGGGAAGAAGAACACCCGGTTAAGGACCTATTTCGCTGCCTGCGCCCCTTCGTACATACTGGGATATTCGGCCATGACAAAGGTACTGGCATTGGAGGGATCGATGTCTACCATGGTCATTTGGGCGGTGGATTTATCGGATTTGCTTTGGTGAGAAAACTCCAGAATATTTCCCTCGGGCAGATGATTAAAGTAGTCCGGGTTTTTGTTTTTCATTTTTTTGCTCACAAACGGACTGTTTTTTCCCCAAAACGAACCCATGCCCGGGATCGGATCTTTGCTCACCCAGTAGCTGCCGGTGTATTCCTCCGTTTCTCCCGTGTATTCTTCGCAGAGATGTCCGGCAATGGTTTTGGTCTTGCCGGTTTTGGTAAACTGTATATCCTGTGCGTCCAACTGCAGGGAATCCTGTTCAGCAACCTGGTTTGAAATGGCCTGCCAGTCCAAACCGAAGGCCATTCTGCTTTTTTCTCCCTCGTTTTCCAGCAGGATGATGGAGGCATTGTTTTTCATGTCAAAAATCATGACGGTTTTTTCCACACCGTCCTTCTGTTTTTGGTCGGCGGCGGAAAATTCCATGGCGGAATACTGGCTTTCCTCATTGAGGAAGGTTTTCATTTTTATGGGGTCTATGGCCTTTCCTTTCTCATCAGTGCCGGTGATGACCATTTCGGCAAGCCCGGTGAAGGCATA
>DATGOS010000266.1:0-9423 GCA_035305725.1 Cyclobacteriaceae bacterium | reverse complement strand
TGGCCTCCAGCATTTTCTTTATCGCTGCTTCTCCCCGGCCGGGGAAATTCAGGAGGAAATTAATGCCGCACATGCTATTTCTTTTTTGCTCCCGGCAGGTTATTCTCCAACTGCATGCTGTCTTTATTCTTCTGGTAATACCTACACATCCAGGTAATCGGACAGATCCCGCATTTGGGCACCCTGGCCTGGCAGATGTACCTCCCATGAAGTATCAGCCAATGATGGGCTTTATGCACCACTTCAGTGGGCAGATGTCTCAACAGGTGCTTTTCGACCTCCAATGGTGTCTTGGCCGAAAGGGGGGCAAGGCCTATCCGTTTGGCCACCCGGAACACATGGGTATCCACGGGCATGTTGGGTTGGTTCCAAACCACGGAAGTAACCACGTTGGCCGTTTTTCGTCCCACGCCCGGAAGCTTGATCAGATCCGCTACCGTGGAGGGAATTTCTCCGCCAAAGTCCTCCACCAACATTTTGCCCAGGCCTAATAAATGTTTGGTTTTGTTGTTGGGATAGGAAACGGTCTTAATGTAAGGGTACAGTTCCTCAATGCTTGAAGAAGCGAGGTGATAGGGGGTGGGAAAATCCCTGAAAATGGCCGGAGTGACCATGTTCACCCTTTTGTCGGTGCATTGCGCGGAAAGCACCACGGCCACCAACAACTGAAACGGGTTTACATACTGAAGCTCCGTCTCCGGCAAGGGCATATTTTCCGAAAAATATTCTACAAATGCACGGTATCTTTCCTTTTTTAACATGAGGGTAAGTTAGGCTTTAAAAATACAGAACCCGCAGTGTTTATGCAAAATGCACAAACACTGCGGGCCTACCTACTTAACTTTTAATCAACCATCAGACTTTTTCAAGCCCTGACGATTTTGATCTCTTTTTGATGGCGTTAACCACCTTGTCCGAAGGCTGTAGAATGAGATGGTCAAGTTGTTCGAGGGTGCTCAGCATGTCCAGATAATCCTGCATCAATATTTCGTCGTTGCGCAGGGCCTGTGTCGCCATTTCACTTTCTACCTCATCCATCTCCTGATACACATACCTGATCAGGTCATTTGGGGTAAAATATTCTGTCATAAGCAACATTTATTTTTAGTAATTTTTTCCTGATGTTTATCAAAGCGTAGCGCATCCTTCCCAGGGCTGTATTTATACTCACTCCCGTTTGCTCGGAAATTTCCTGAAAACTCAGATCCATATAATGCCGCATAATCAGCACCTGCTTCTGGCTTTCCGGCAACTCTTCGATAAGCTGCCTCACCAGGGCATCCGTTTCGTCTTTGATTTGCAGATCTTCTGCGTTTTCTTCAGCAAATTGTAGGGTATTGAATACATTTGATCCATCTTCCATGACTACGGAAGGATATCGTTTCATTTTCCTGAAATGGTCAATGGCAAGGTTGTGGGCGATCCGCATTATCCAGGGCTGAAACTTGCCCTCCTCGTTGTACCGGTCCGAATTCAATGTCTGAACCACCTTTACGAATACGTCCTGTAGTAAATCTTCCGCTACTCCCTGGTCCTTAACAATCATATGGATCGTGGTAAATACCCGGGATTTATATTTGTCCACCAACACCTCGAAAGCAGCTTCGCTTCCGTTCCTATACTGCGAAATAAGCTCGCTGTCTTTAGGTCCTACCCTTTTACTCATATGTTAAACTATTTATATAACGTAGAGTATTATTACATATTGCGGATGTCTAAGTGAAACAATAATTTACGACAATGATATATTCAAATGTATAGAATCAAAACAAATAACGCAATCATTTGAGGAAGTTTTTCACCCACGAAAAGCTCCGGATATTTCTTCCTCACAAATTATCATTTTAGATTAAAAAATTTACAGAAATTAAATTTGCCACAAACTTTTATCCCCTCACATGCCGGACAAATGACATAAAGGCGCCCAGCACCTCGAAAGATGCTGGTTGCCAGGTACCGTTGATTATTTGTCCTTCCACCTTATTGCACGCCAAAGGCTTTTTGAAGCCTCTCCACATAGTCCAGCTTTTCCCAGGTAAACAGCTCTACATCCAAAGAGATGGAGGTTCCGTTGGGGGAGACGAATGTCTTTGTCACCACTTCATTTTTTCTTCCCATATGTCCATAGGCGGCAGTCTCCTCATAAATAGGATTCCTCAGCTTCAACCTTTGTTCAACCGCATAAGGACGCATATCAAAAATTTCTTCGATCTTCCTGGCTATTTCTCCGTCTTTCATATCCACCTTGGCGGTGCCGAAAGTGTTTACATAGATACCCATTGGTCTGGCGACTCCGATGGCATAGGAGACCTGCACCAAAATCTCATCCGCCAGGCCGGCAGCGACCATGTTTTTCGCGATATGTCGGGTCGCGTAGGCAGCTGACCTGTCCACTTTTGAAGGATCCTTGCCGGAAAAAGCCCCTCCACCATGCGCTCCCTTTCCGCCATAGGTATCCACAATGATCTTTCTTCCTGTCAACCCGGTGTCTCCATGGGGACCTCCGATGACAAATTTTCCGGTGGGGTTGATATGGTATTTAATATCCGAAGTAAATAGCTTTTGTATTTCCGGCGACAACTGGCTCTTTACCCTCGGAATAAGAATGTTGATGACATCTTCCTTAATCTTCGCCAACATGGGTTTTTCCTCATCGAAATCATCATGCTGGGTAGAAACCACGATAGCCTCAATCCGCTGGGGCACATTCTCGTCACTGTACTCAATAGTGACCTGCGCCTTGGCGTCTGGACGCAGGTAGGGCATTTCCTTTCCCTCCCGTCTCAATTCCGCCAACACCTTTAACAGCCGGTGGGAAAGGTCCAGGGCCAGGGGCATGTAATTTTCAGTTTCATTGGTCGCATAGCCGAACATCATGCCCTGGTCGCCAGCGCCCTGCTCTTCGGGATCATCCCGCTCGACCCCTTGATTAATATCGGGCGACTGTTCGTGTATTGCCGAAAAAATCCCGCAGGAATTGCCGTCAAACATGTATTCGCTTTTGGTATACCCTATGCGGTTAATTACATCGCGGGCAATTTTCTGGACATCCAGGTAGGTCTCCGATTTGACCTCCCCCGCCAACACCACCTGGCCTGTGGTCACCAATGTTTCACAGGCTACCTTTGAGTGGGGATCAAAAGCCAGAAAATGGTCAATCAAAGCATCAGAGATCTGATCTGAAATTTTATCGGGATGTCCTTCCGAAACGGATTCCGATGTAAATAAATAGGACATAAATTATTGCTGGTTAACTCCTTTGTTTAAAACAGAACGTAAAAATAGACTTTCGGCAGGAAATAAAAAATTTCCGTAAAGTTATAACTGCTTAGCCCTTATCCTCGGTGAATTGTTTTTGAACTTCGTCCTCCTCTTCTTCTATATGTTGTCCCTCATCGAAGAATCTTTTCTGGAAAATCAAAATAATCGCGACGCCAATAAATATGGAAGCATCGGCCACATTGAAGATGGGCCAGAGCGCGGTATAGCTTCCTCCAATTAGGGGGATCCATTCGGGAATAACCCCCTCCCAGATATCGATATAGAACATATCGACCACCTGCCCGTGAAACCAGGGTGTAGACGCGGTAAAGGGTGCGTTATTGAGCCACACCCCATAAAACACACTGTCGATCAGGTTGCCAACAGCTCCTCCCAGGATCAAAGCAATGCAAACCAGGTATCCTGGGTGGGCGCGCTTGTTGATGAGGAAATAGAGATAATAGCCGATCCCAAACATGGCTACCAGCCTGAACAGCGTAAGGATCAACTTACCGTATTGCGAACCCAGCTCCATGCCAAAGGCCATTCCCGGATTGGTAGTATAATGAAGCTTGAACCAGTCGCCGAACACTTTAATTTGTCCGGCTGAGCCAAAGTCCATTCCATAATGCACCAGTAACTTGACCACTTGGTCAATAGCAATCACCAATAAGGTAATCCCGAAGTACTTTAAATATTTCATAATCAAATAATTTACGGTTGGCTGTAGCCGGTACCGCCAACCTTCAGCATAGCTGTTTAAGCTGTTAATTTTTTTCTACCCGGACTGTCAGATCAAAATCGTCCATGTTCAGGACCAACCCTTCTTCTATGCTGTCCTTTATCACAAGTGAATCGGCTTGGGTTTCTGCCTGGATATATGCCGCATAATTTGTCAAAGCCTGGTTGATTTTCGGGTCGTTTTTAAGCACCATGATATTGATCCTGTCCTGAACCTCAAGCCCCATATCTTTCCTCAGGTTTTGGATCCTGTTGACAAAGTCCCTCGCAAGCCCCTCGTGTACCAGTGCTTCGGTAAGTGTAACATCCAGCGCGACAGTGATCCCGTTGCCGCTGGCTACTGACCAGCCCGGTATGTCCTGGGAAGTGATCAGGACATCTTCCAGGGAGAGGGTAATTGGTTCTCCGTTCAAATGAAGGTCGTATTTGCCTTCCCGCTCTATCGTGCCGATTTCCTCCGGACCCCATTGGTTAACAGCCGCCGCCACCAGCTTCATTTTCGGTCCATACCGCTTTCCAAGTAAGGCAAAATTAGGCTTCACGTTTTTGACCAGGATTCCCGAAGTGTCATCAATGTATTCAATGGCTTTGACGTTAACTTCTGCTTTGATCAATTCTTCCACATGTTGGATCTGTTTTCTGGTTCCCTCGTTCAAAATGGGTATCAGAATCTTTTGCAGGGGTTGCCGGACCTTCAGCTTCTCCTTTTTCCTCAGGGAATGGACAAGGGAAGAAATATCCTGCGCCAACTGCATACTTTTCTCCAAATTCTGCCGGATCAGTGCCGTATCTGCCCGTTTCCAGTCACTCAGGTGGATGGATTCGGCAATAGTCTGGCCCTCTTCCCTTGCGCTTTCCGTCAGGTTCCTGAACATCCAGTCCGAGTAGAACGGAGCAAAAGAAGACATCAACTGAGTCAAACCCACCAGACATTCATACAGGGTCTCATAAGCGGCCTTTTTGTCCTCATTCATATCTCCCCGCCAAAACCGCTTCCGGGAAAGGCGCACATACCAATTGGACAAATTGTCCACCGTGAAATTCATTATCTCACGGGTTGCCCTGGTGGGCTCGTATTGGTCCATAGAGGTTTCCAGTTCCTGAATCAGGGTCTGAAGCTTCGACACAATCCACTGGTCCAGTTCCGGCCTATCGGCTACAGGTACAGTCTTTTCGGGATGATAGACAAAATCATCCAGATTCGCATACAGGGCAAAAAAGTTATAGGTATTTTGTAATGTTGCAAAAAACCTCCTTTGCACCTCCGCGATCCCCTCCATGTTAAACTTGAGGTTGTCCCAGGGATTGGCGTTTGAAAGCAAATACCACCGCAGTGAATCCGGGCCGTATTGCTTCAGGGTGGAGAAAGGATCGACCGCGTTTCCCAGACGTTTGGACATTTTATTGCCGTTTTTGTCCAGGACCAATCCATTTGCCACCACATTCTTGAAGGCCACACTGTCAAACAGCAGCACACTCAGCGCGTGCAGGGTAAAAAACCATCCGCGGGTCTGGTCCACGCCTTCAGCAATGTAATCCGCGGGAAAATTGGCCTCGAAGATTTCATGGTTTTCGAAAGGATAATGCCATTGGGCGAACGGCATTGCCCCGGAATCAAACCACACATCAATCAAATCCGGTTCCCGCGTCATCTTCTCCCCCTGGGAAGAAACCAAGATCACCCTGTCCACATAAGGGCGGTGAAGATCCGGTTCGGAGCCCGGAAAGGGGGATTCGGTCATGAAACCTTTTTCAATGGACAGCGCTATTTCCTTGTTTAATTCCTCGATCGATCCGATACATTTGATTTCCGAACCATCCTCGTTGCTCCATATCGGCAACGGGGTACCCCAAAATCTTGACCTGCTCAGGTTCCAGTCGACCAGGTTTTCCAACCAGTTGCCAAACCTTCCTGTACCGGTAGCTTCAGGCTTCCAGTTGATGGTATTGTTTAGCGCGATCAGTTTATCCTTATAAGCGGTGGTTTTGATGAACCAGCTCTCCAGCGGATAATACAACACAGGCATATCCGTTCTCCAGCAGTGTGGGTAACTGTGCTCGTATTTTTCGACTTTAAAGGCTTTGTTCTCATTCTTCAGGATTATGGAAATGATTACGTCCGTATTTTTGTGGTCCGCGGCACCTTCATCTTCCTTCAGGTAATTTTTTACATAAAAGTCGTCCTTCCCATATTGTTTATGGGAAACAATTCCATGCTCCCTTATTTTCTCGACTAAATATTCACCGACAACCGGCAGAAACTTTCCTTTTTTGTCCACAATCGGAGCATCCTTTCCGGACTCGTCCTTCACAAAGATTCCCGGAATGTTTTGCTGTTCCAGTGTACGAAAGTCATCGGCCCCAAAAGCCTTAGCAAGATGGACAATGCCCGTTCCGTCCTGGGTGGTGACATAATCACCGGCAATCACCGTAAAGGCCGGATGCGGTAACTCCAGGCCCGCAATGGGGAATAGCTGCTCATAACGCATCCCCAGCAGATCCTTACCTTTAAGTTCCTCTATAACTTCATAAGGAATGAGCTTGTCACCCTCCGAATAGTCCTCCAGCTTCAGGTCTTTTGCTTTTGAATTAAAATAAGTGCCTATTTTGGCCTTGGCCAGGATCACCGTCTGGGGACGATAGGTGTATGGGTTGAAGGTTTTCACCCTCACGTAATCCAACTTCTCACCAATAGCCAGGGCAGAATTGGCAGGAAGCGTCCAGGGCGTAGTGGTCCAGGCCAGAAGGTACTCCTCCGCACTTCCCGATACCTTAAACTGGGCGGTGATGGAGGTGTCCTTTACCTCCCGGTAACAGCCCGGCTGGTTGAGTTCGTGGGAACTCAAACCCGTGCCTGCCGCAGGTGAATAAGGTTGAATAGTATATCCCTTGTACAAAAGGCCTTTATTGTAAAGCTCCTTCAGGTAATGCCATAGCGTTTCTATGTACTTTGGCTCAAAAGTGATGTAAGGATCATCCAAATCCACCCAGTAGCCGATTTTCTCCGTGAGGTCATCCCATTCACCCTTGTAACGCATTACCGTTTCCCTGCATTTGAGATTGTATTCCTCTACAGAAATCTTCTTGCCAATATCTTCCTTGGTAATGCCCAGCTCCTTCTCCACCTGCAATTCCACCGGAAGACCATGGGTGTCCCAGCCTCCCTTTCTTTTTACCTGAAAACCCCTGAGTGTCTTATATCTGCAAAAAATGTCTTTAATCGTTCGGGCCATCACATGATGAATCCCCGGCGTGCCGTTGGCAGACGGTGGCCCCTCATAAAAAGTGAAAGTTTCAGCGCCTTCCCTGTTTTTTACAGATTTTTCAAAAATTTTATTGTCTTTCCAGTATTTCAGCACATCCTCTCCAATCCCGGAGTAATCGATTTGCTTAAATTCTTTGTATTTTTTCACAATCCTGTATTAATTCCTCCACACAGTTGCTGTTCCCTATGCGGCACTTGCGTACAAACTTTTCAAAATCAGGCACAAAGTTAATAGAAAAGGAGAATTTAAGTTGTGTTGCTTCCTAAAAACTTGATCTACGCTCCCGGGCCTTTGATTGCCGGAGAAATTATCCTCACCTCCAGGAAGCATCCCACCAGTTATTGGAGAAATGGCGCGCGGGTTAATCCCGCGCGCTTTTGGGTGGTTTGGCCTGTCCCAACCCGGCTGTTCCTTTGAGCCCACTCAAAGTAGCCTTCCACAAATAGTTAAAAATAAACCGGCTCTTGTCCCTTTCCTCATAGATCGAACCCTCTACCAGCCTGTTAAAAAGCTTTCTCGGATTGTTGCTTCTAACCGCCAGGTTATTGATAACAAAAGTCAGCACACCTTTTCTGCCTGTTCCTCTCTTTAAAGTCCGTTCATCAAGAAGTCTCAGTTGCAAGTCATTGTAACAGATTGTCATCGATCCCATGGCCACGTTTTCGTCGGCGATAAACTGCCATCTCCCCCCCTGGATCACACCGTCCAACACGGATACAAATACATTGGGCTTCAATATGGAATTGAGCATGGGCAATTCGAAATGGCCTACCCCGACTTTCACCTGAATGGGAAAGGGTGGTTGATAAAACAGTTCGGCATGAAGATTCATCGGTGCTTGTCCATTCAGCAATGCCTCCGCCCAGACCCGGCTGCGCTCATGTGGATATTGATCCGGATCCTTCAACACGTAAAAGGGACTCATCGTCGCGTCCATCTCAGAAAACAGCAATTCGCCGGGAATAAGACCCTGTTCCGGAAATTCACGGTAAATCACCTCGGCATTCTCTACAATTAGAGAATCGAGTTTTACTTCCAAGATCCCTTTCATCATCAGTTCCTGGGGCATTCCCTTATGGATCTCCGCAGGCAGGGGCTGTCTTTTGTCCCTAAATACAAGCGCATGGGCATTGGAGAGCCGTGCAATTTTTGCCTCAATCGTATTGTCGCCCAAAAGTTTTTCCACATTTATTCCTTCCAAGATGATTTCCGGGACCTCTACTTCCGCGACATCCGTTTGGTGACCCACCTTCCTGCTATACGCATAGGGACCATACCGGGGCACAAAGGAGACATCACGCAACTTGAGATTGTCCTGGGAGAGCAGCGCCGATCCGATCCTTAGCAGGTTCAGGCTATCTGGAAGCTTGACTTCATAGTCGGAAAGCTCAAATTCAAAATCCTTGTTCAAATAAAACTTTTGGTTCAGAGCACCGGCCGCGGCAAGGTCAAAATGGAGGTCATGCAGGGTAATACTCAGGTTTTGAAAAGAGTTCATCGCTTTAGCCTGACTTTTGTCCTTCAAAACCAGCGAGCCGTCCCGGATTATAAAATCCGAAATGGATAGGCTCTTCAGAAAATCCGGGGTCAGCTGTTCCTCTTTGTCCCCGTTTGACCTGGTATCCTGCTCCTGATCCATGTAAAGCATGATTTCCGGCCGCAACAGCACCAGCTCTTTCACCAACAAATCCCCGGTCCTTTGCAGATTGGTTAAAGAACGCGTTTTAAGTGAAACCTTCGGTACCTGGGCATCCACCACAGGAAGTCCCCTTTTCCCGTTCAGGTCATTTGGGATCACCGTGAAATCATCAAAAACAATTTCCTCACTTTTGGTGTCCAGTGTCACTTTGGAAAAATTAACGGTATGGATGCTGTCCCGCAGCGCCAGGGAAAATTTATCGATCTCCATGGACATATTGGAAAAGAAAGAGGCAATATCCCCATCCTCCAATATGGCAGAATCCAGAAAGAAGTCATAAAACGACAGGTTGACGCCGCTGTTGATCAGTTCCAGGTCGTGCCCGTTCTCGCGGTACCCCAGGTTAAATTTGGCATCCTCGGCCTCCACGGTGTCGATTTTTATTATTTCAATGGTCTTGGGCAGGTTCCTGTCCCTTCGCCGGGACGCGCTCAGCTTTTCGGGACTTTCTTTTTG
>DATGOS010000265.1:0-4048 GCA_035305725.1 Cyclobacteriaceae bacterium | reverse complement strand
GGGACTTGAAGCCGGGAAACATCAGGTAATTATTCGATCCAGAACTCCCTATATGGATTCCGTGTTTGTGGCAGAGACGGAACTAGGCAAAAGGACTTCCCTGGAAGACATCCTCCTGGACGTAGTGGAATAAGTATGATTTGGACATTCAAGCATCTTCAAAGCCATGGATAAAGACGCGCAATTTATGCTTCGCGCGTTGGAACTGGCTGTCTTGGGCCAGGGTGCCGTAAGCCCCAACCCCATGGTCGGTTGTGTGATTGTGCACGAAGACCGTATTATCGGCGAGGGATACCACGAAAAATACGGAGAGGCCCATGCTGAACCCAATGCCATCCGCAAAGTAGCCGATCCGTCTTTGTTGGCGGAGGCTACCTTGTATGTGAGTTTGGAACCCTGCGCGCATTATGGTAAAACCGCCCCCTGTGCGCAGTTGCTTGTTGAAAAGAAGCTGAAAAGGGTGGTCGTTGCGGTCCAGGACCCTAATCCCATGGTGGGAGGAAAAGGAGTCAGGCTACTTCGGGACGCTGGCATTGAAGTGAAGTTGGGGGTACTTGAACGGCAGGCTACTCATCTCAACCGGCGTTTTTTTACCCAAATGGTCAAACAAAGACCTTTTGTCATCCTGAAATGGGCACAGACTGCGGACGGATTCGTAGCCAGGACTGATTATAGCAGCAAATGGATCAGCAATGCCCACAGCCGTCAGATGGTGCACCGCTGGCGGGCGGAGGAGGATGCCATCCTGGTGGGCACAAAAACGGCACACTTTGACAACCCCAAACTTAACGTAAGGCACTGGACGGGCAAAAATCCCGTAAGGATCGTCATCGACAGGCGCTTGACCCTGGACCCAAATCTTTCTTTGTTTGATCAGACCCAGCCCACGATTTGTTACAACCTGGTGAAGGCGGAGGAGACGAACAATATAACCTGGGTAAAGCTGGAGGAAGATTTTGATGTTGAAGATATTTTGGAAGACCTGAACCGAAGAAAGGTCCAGAGCCTGATCGTGGAAGGAGGAAGCTTGTTGCTTCAGTTGCTTATCAGCCGGGGAGCATGGGACGAAGCCAGGGTGTTTACGGGAAATATCAGATTTGGTAACGGAATTCCGGCACCCCACCTACTCAAATCCCCCCATCAGACACTGGATGTAATGGGAGATAAGCTTTCCATCTATAGAAATAGTTAAACAAAAATAGGCGGATATGAGCGAGACGTTATATATACCTGAAGGAGTATCAAAGGAAGAAAAATACAAAAGCCTGTTGCCGCAGATCAAAGCTTTAATAAGCGGTGAAACGGACCGAATTGCGAACCTGGCCAATGTCAGTGCCGCGCTTAAAGAGGGTTTCGGTTTCTTTTGGGTGGGATTTTACTTGGTGAAAGGCAGGGAATTGGTACTGGGGCCTTTTCAGGGTCCGGTTGCCTGTACGAGAATTGGGTTTGGGAAAGGAGTTTGTGGTACGGCCTGGAAGGAAAAGAGAACATTACTGGTACCTGATGTGGAGGCTTTTCCGGGGCACATTTCCTGCAACGCGGCGTCCCGGTCGGAAATTGTTGTTCCTGGATTTAAAGACGGCGAGGTGTACGCGGTTTTGGATATCGACAGTGAGCATCTGGATTCCTTTGACCAGACAGACCAGCGCTTTCTGGAAGAGCTGATAATGATGGAGGAAATAGGCTAATCTCTCATATTCCAATGCTTCAACCTTATTTCTTCAGATAAAAATTCCTGCCTTTCATTACCTTTTATGATGAAAATTTGCTTTGCCACCAACAATAAAAACAAGCTCCAAGAGGTGAATGCGGCCCTGGAAGGCCATGCTGTTGTGGTGCAGTCCCTGGAAGAAATCGGATGCCAAAACGAACTGCCGGAAACCGGTGATACTTTGGAGGAAAACGCAGTTCAAAAAGCACAATACGTATTGGAACATCACCACATAGACTGCTTTGCGGATGATACAGGGCTTGAAGTAGAGGCCCTGGGAGGAGCCCCGGGAGTTTATTCCGGCAGGTACGCGGGAGAGCCCCGGAGCGATGAACGGAACATGGATTTGCTGTTGGAAAGGCTGTCGGGTGAGAAAAACAGACAAGCAAGGTTTCGTACGGTTATCGCTTTACTGTTCAAAGGCAAGCAACATTTGTTTGAAGGGATCGCGGAGGGGCGGATTGTTGAGGAGCGGTCTGGCCGGGGCGGATTTGGTTACGATCCTATATTTGTGCCCGACGGATACCAAAAGACCTTCGCCCAGCTAAGTATGGAAGAAAAGAACGCCATCAGTCATCGCGGGATTGCGGTCAGAAAACTGGTCGCCTTTTTAAAAAGTCTGAAATAAACACCTGTCTTTCCCTGTCGACGGGGATTTTTCCTTATTTTGCTCTATGAACAAACCGTTTACCGTAGGACTTGCCGGAGGCAGTGGTTCGGGAAAAACCCTGTTTTTGAAAAGGCTGTTGGATTTTTTTACACCGGACCAGATATGCCTGATATCTCAGGACAACTATTACAAACCAAGGCACCTGCAGCCGATGGACGCCAATGGTATCCATAATTTTGATACTCCGGATTCCATCGATTTTCGTCAGTTTGCCAGTGATATCCAGGAAATCCGCGAGGGCAAGACCGTCATACGAAACGAATATACCTTTAACAATCCGCAGAAAAAGCCAAGCATCCTTACGTTCTCACCTGCCCCGGTAATCATGGTGGAAGGCATATATGTGTTGTATTACAGGGAGCTGGCGGAGATGTTGGACCTGCGGATTTTTATTGAGGCCAAAGACCATATCAAAATCAAAAGGAGGATACTGAGGGACAAGGTGGAGCGGGGTTACGACCTGGACGACGTGCTCTATCGTTATGAGCATCATGTAATGCCCAGCTATGAAAGGTATATCGAACCGTACAGGCACGAGGCAGACTTCATCATCCCCAACAACAAGAATTTTGATATGGCCATGGACATTCTCAAGTGCTACCTGAAGGAAAAAATTGTCCATCCGATTCACGGTCCAAAATTAACCGACCCATAAATCCCTCATTTCCAAATCCGTAAATAAAAATAATTCTGTTTTGAATTATAGGTTAAAGTTTTGAATTATTTCTATATTTGCAGTTCATGAGAAAAAAGCAGGAAAATAGGAATGTTATAAAGGAGAGAATGACCATTTTGTTGGTGTTTTTCTTTTGCGTCCTTATTTCAAGTTCTGAATATCTCCTGGATGAAGTACCTGGGACTGTAAACATAGAACAACAGGAAGCCCAGGAAGAAGGGTCAGCTGAAGGCAAGACTTTTTTGAATGCGGCGGTAGATGCGGTGGTTCCTTTTGTTTTTGCCACGGTAGACCACATCTTCCATTTGATTTATGAAATTGAAGTATATGAATTGCGTGTGTTTGCCAGGGAATTCCATCCTATAAAACATGCCAATCATTTTTCGGAGATTCTTTTGGAAAGAATTATATCCACCAACGCACCCTGATTTTTTAGGCAGATTGCCCGTTGATTCCCCATTAAACATTCAGTAATTATTTATTAAAAATTCCCATGGAAAACAAAGGTATTATCGTGTTTTTGACAGTAGTCGTATCGGCTTTGTGCCTGTATTACCTGTCATTTACATTAGTTTCAAATAAAGTAGAAAGCAGGGCGGAGGCTTATGCGACTGATGAAGCCGGCAACATTGATTTTGCCAAAAGGCAAAGCTATCTGGATTCAGTATGGAGGCAGCCCGTCTATAACTTCTTAGGTGCGTCCTTTACTTTTCAGGAGGTAAAGGAAACGGAGCTTGGCCAGGGTCTGGACATCCAGGGAGGTATGCAGGTGACGCTTGCCGTTTCCCCTGTAGAAATCGTCCGGGGCTTATCCGGTGACAGCAAAGACCCTGGTTTTACCACAGCCCTGGAAGAAGCACATGAACGGGCGAAAGTGGAGGACAACAAATTCGTAGACATATTCTATGAGGAATGGCAGGAACACACGACAGACAGAAATCTGAGCAGTGTGTTTGCGACGGCCGCCAACAGGGGAAGGATTTCTCTTGAT
>DATGOS010000264.1:0-4899 GCA_035305725.1 Cyclobacteriaceae bacterium | reverse complement strand
GGCTTCATCAGCAAAAGCCACGTGCGGGGATTGTCGGTCCGCCTCACTAAATACCGCCACGGGCCGGATACCCATCTCCCTGGCTGTTCTCATGATTCGCAGGCTGATTTCCCCGCGGTTAGCGACTAAAATTTTTTTGATCTTTGCCATGGACGAAAATGTGCAGTAATGCGAATTAAGGGGAAATTATGTTAAGGATGAAATGCTGGCGGATAAATTCCGCGGAACTACGGCCCCGATTGTACGCTTAAAAAAGGCTGTTTCGTATCCATAAGGTCTGATTGTGGAATCCCTTAAAAGCGCTCATATTTTGCGAAATAGTACAAAAAGTGTTATTTTTGAAGGTTTATAAATTTTTGTATCGAACATTAAACCGGAGTAGCATTGGATATATTTGAAAAGTTAAACACCAACCTGGGCCCGTTGGGAAAACACGCGGAGATTTCAGAGGGCTATTTTACGTTCCCCAAGTTGGAGGGCGAAATTGCGCCGAGGATGAAGTTCAGGGGAAGGGAAGTATTGACCTGGAGCCTGAACAATTACCTGGGACTCGCCAACCATCCGGAAGTCCGAAAAGCGGATGAAGAAGCGGCCAAAAAATGGGGAGCGGGCTACCCTATGGGGGCGAGGATCATGTCGGGAAACACGGACCTTCATGAGAAACTGGAAAGAAACCTTGCGGAATTTGTCAGCAAAGAGTCAGCTTATCTGCTGAACTATGGTTATCAGGGAATCATGTCGGTGATTGACGCGCTGATTGACCGGAAGGATGTCATAGTGTATGACGGGGAATGCCACGCCTGTATTATAGATGCTTTGAGGATGCATATGGGCAAGCGCTTTGTGTACCCGCATAACGATATGGTCAGTCTGGAAAAGCAGCTTCAAAGGGCCCAGCGCCTGACCAGCGAATCGGGAGGAGGCATTTTGGTGATTACCGAAGGCGTTTTTGGCATGACCGGAAACATGGGAAATCTTAAAGAAATCACTAAGCTTAAGGAAAAGTATTTTTTCAGGCTACTCGTGGATGATGCCCACGGCTTTGGGACCATGGGGGAAACTGGCGCCGGAGCCGGCGAGGCGCAGGGCGTACAGGACCAGATCGACCTGTATTTTTCAACCTTCGCCAAGTCTATGGCCAGCATTGGCGCATTTATTGCGGGTGATGAAGAAATAATCCGTTATTTGAAATACAATATGCGGTCTCAAATCTTCGCGAAATCCCTGCCCATGCTCATCGTGGAAGGGGGGCTCAAGCGGCTGGAGATGTTGAGAACCCGGCCTGAACTCAAGGATAATTTATGGAAAGTGGTCCGGGCACTTCAAGGCGGGCTTAAGGAAAAGGGCTTCAGCATCGGAACCACCACCAGTCCCGTGACGCCGGTGGTTTTGAACGGAACGGTAGGAGAGGCCGCCACCTTGAGCAAGGATCTGCGGGAAAACCACAACATCTTTTGTTCCGTCGTGATTTACCCTGTGGTTCCCAAAGGCATGATCATCTTAAGGCTGATTCCCACTGCTTCGCATACCATCGAAGATGTGAGGGAAACCATCAGCGCCTTTGAGGCAATAAAGGAAAAGCTATCCAGTGGCTATTATCGCTCCACCGAACTGGCAATTGCATTTGGTGAATAAAAACATAAAATAAAGTACATGTTTGTTGTTTTATAAACATTATACTTATATTGAATCAAAAATCAATCTATCATCAACTTAAAAATTCACTTTTATTATGAACAGATTTAACGAAATTAAAGACCTTATAACATCCTTGGAGGGTGACTTCGAAAAGTTCTACGACAAAAAGAACCAGGCAGCAGGGACTCGGGTTAGAAAAGGCATGCAGGACTTAAAGAATTTGGCGCAGGATATCCGCAAGGAAGTTCAAGATATCAAAAATGCAGAAGGATAATAAAAAAAGGTGATCATTTGATCACCTTTTTTTGGCCCTTTTTGAAAAGAAGTATTAATGTATTTTTGAGAAAGCGTCTTTGATTTTTTGCCTCAAATGGCTGCTCGCCTTCAATAAAGGCAACCGTACCTCATCCCGGCACAATTCCATCTGATTTAATAAACACTTTATTCCCACAGGATTGCTTTCCACGTACATCAGTGGGTTTATTTCCAACAGGCGGAAGGTAGACTTTCTGGAACCTTCCATATCTGAATGGATAATCGAACTGATAATATCAGGAAAGGCGTTGGCCATCACGGAAATGATACCTTCTCCGCCCATGGCTTTTAAAGCCGAGCCCCACATATCGTCCCCTGAGATCAAAAGGAAATCGTCGGGTTTTTTGGCGGCGATATGCATGCACTGCTCCAGGCTGCCACTGGATTCTTTAATGCCTATGATATTGTGGTGTTCCGTCAGGGTAAGGGTAGTAGCGGCAGCTATATTGCACATGGTACGGCCGGGCACATTGTACAAAATAACAGGAACTGGGCAGGCGTCGGCTACTTTTGTAAAATGGGCCACAAGCCCCTCCTGGGTGGGCTTGTTGTAGTAGGGACAAACGGAAAGTATGGCATCCACGCCCTCAAATTCCGTTGCTTCAATTTCATCCAATATCGCTGAGGTATTGTTCCCCCCGATGCCGAACACGATCGGTAACCTTCCGCGGTTTACCTTAATGGAAAATTTTAGCACTTCCTTTTTTTCGGCTTTGGTCAATGTGGCCGACTCCCCCGTGGTCCCTTGTACGACAAGGTAATCTATTCCCCCGGCGATCACATGTTCTATCACCCGCTCCAAGCCGGCATAATCGATGGACATGTCCTGGTGAAAGGGAGTGACCAAAGCTACGCCGGCGCCTTTGAGATTCTTCATTGTAAAATTACCTGCTTTAAATACCTGATTAAATGTTCCATGTTTTCATTCGGCTTCCCCCCATCGTTGGCCAGCATCAAATCCAAAAAGTTTTTGTGACTTTCCTGATAAAACCCAATGGAATAAGGTTCCGGATTCAAATATAAAAGATATAAGGAAAAAATGTCCATATTTTCCGAGGATGCTATGATCACGTCCGATTTGTTGGCGATAAACTTCGTTATTTTTTCCCTGGGTCTGGCAGAACCCGAGAAATCCCGGTGGGAGAAAGCCTCTTTCGCATCCGTATCTTCCCCGTAAAACAGGCCGCTGATTTCCACATGCGGGCCCAGTTCCGACTTGATCAATTCCCGGGTATCCTGCATCTCTACCAGGGAGGGCGCAATAATACCTATTTTTTTAATCTTACCCAATAACTGCTTTTTCTTTTGAGATTGCCTTTCAGAAGCTTTTTTGAGCGCTTTATTGATAAAATATTCTGTAATCCACTTCATAAAGGTATAGGTAGCCTTACTCTACCATTTTTAAAAACTCATCTTCGGAAATAAGTTTAATGCCCAATTGTTCTGCTTTTTCTTTTTTGCTCGGGCCCATGTCTTCCCCGGCGATGATAAAATCAAGGTTCCTGGACACAGCCTTAACGTAAATTCCTCCCTGGGATTCTATAAAATCTACGATTTCGTCTCTCTTAAAATGGTTAAATTTACCTGAAGCCAGTATCCTGAGGTTTTCCAGTTTTTTGTTCGCTAAGATAAGGCCTTCCCGGGTGGTTTCAAATTGCAGCCCGTGCGCCTTAAGGCGGTCGATGAGCTCAAGGTTTTCGGGTGCTGAAAAAAAATCCTGTATACTCTGTGCCAGGGTTTCCCCCACACCGTTGATGGCAAGGAGCGAATCCGTACTTGCGTTTTTTAGATACTCAATAGTTTCAAAATGCCGGGCCAATAACTTGGCTGTATTTTCCCCCACATTCCGGATTCCCAACCCGAAGAGTACCTTCTCGAAGGGTTGCTCCCGCGAAGCTTCGATTCCCTGAATCATGTTTTTAACGATCCCCTCCTGGAAGGTGTTCCCTTTCAGCCTGTTAATTCTTCTCAAAACAGCACCCGGAAAAGCTCCATGGGAAGCCAAAATCATGTCATGGAGCGTTTTAGGACCTTTCGCCAGCTCCATAATTTCAGGATCTACACTTTCTTTTCCCATCAACACAGAAACGACAACTGCCAGAGGAATGAAATCTTCTATGATTTCAAACTTTTCCAAAGACATGAACTGCTTCAAGGTTTGGATGGCTGTCCTGTTGGAACTGGACCTGGTTCCCTGGGCGCCGGCGAAATCGAGAAACCGCGACAGCTTATCCTTCTGGTCCACATCTTCACATTCACTCAGGAAGTTGTCAATGAGCGTAAGGGAAATGCCCTCCGTAAGCCCAAACAGTGCTTTCCTCAGTGCGATATACAGGTGGCCGTCGGTGTTTTTAATATATTGTTCCGTATTTATTTCAAGTCCGAGCAGTGCTTCTTTTTTTGAAACCAGATCGTAAATATCCGCCGGATTGGCAATATATCCCTGATCAATGAGGGCCCTGATCCTTTCGGTACCCAACGAATCGATATCCATGGCCCTTTTCGATACAAAATGTTCGATCCGCCCGAGGATCTGGGGAGGACAGGTAGCGTTGTTGGGGCAAAAATGTTTTGCTTCTCCCTCGTTCCTTTCCAGGACTGCGCCGCATTCGGGACAATGGGTAATATACTGAATGGGCCTGGCGTCCGGTAGCCTTTTTTCCAGGTTGACGCCGGTTATTTTGGGAATTATTTCCCCGCCTTTTTCCACAAATACCGTGTCTCCTACATGTAAATCGAGTCTTTCGATCTCATTGGCATTATGCAGGGATGCCCTTTTCACCGTGGTACCTGCCAGCACGACAGGTGAAAGGTTGGCCACCGGGGTGATAGACCCCGTTCTGCCAACCTGGTAGATGATGGACAAGAGGGGAGTTTCGGCACTTTCCGCTTTGTACTTGAAGGAAATGGCCCATCGCGGGATCTTGGCGGTAAAGCCCAACAACT
>DATGOS010000263.1:0-3064 GCA_035305725.1 Cyclobacteriaceae bacterium | reverse complement strand
CAGCTCTATATCTTCCCCCAGCTCTCTTTCCAAAGCCCCTACACAATTGCTCTTTATCAGTTCCTTCAAAGGACATGCAGGCGTGGTGAGTACCACCTTAAAACTTATCCTATTTCCCTGGATGTCTACATCCTGAACCATGCCCAAACTCACCAAATCCCTTTTTAGGTCCGGATCCTCCACGGTGGAAAGCGCCTTCAGTACCTTTTCTTTACTAATATCCATTATAGTTTGTATTTTTTTCCCACTACCTTTCCAGGTTCATTTACAAAAATAGGGAATTGATCCGAAACCATGAACTTATTATACAATCATTCATCCAATTTAGTTGCAAGCATTGAATGAAAAGGACATTAAACCTGTTTTGATGGAAAAAATGCTAATTTGTCGTAAATTACCCCCTTCAATCCCCTTTAAAACAACTGACCAGAAACAATGAAAGAGATGGACAATAACAAAAAGCGAGAAGACAATATGGATCGAAGTCTGCAACTTCCGGAGGATTTACTGGCCCCGAAAGGTGATGCCTTGTTGATAGAACTGTCCAAACACATTAAAAACGGAGGAAAGGTCAAAGTGCGGATAGAAGGCGGGGAAGACAAAACGGTGGCTTCGGAAGATGAGTTGTTCAAAATTACCGCCCCGTATACCAACCAATAAATTGCTAATGACGGCTTGCACCGGATTTGGCTCCCGAATTTTAGCGTAAAATGTCTCTAAGTAGGATCACAACGGAAAAAGTAAAGGGAAGGGCAGACATTGAAGAGGTGGTCGGTGACTATCTTGCTTTAAAAAAAAGGGGACAAAACCTATGGGCATGCTGTCCTTTTCACAACGAAAAGTCTCCTTCCTTTTCAGTCTCCCCCGCTAAGCAGATCTATAAATGCTTCGGTTGTGGCAAAGCCGGTGATCCGATACAGTTTGTCATGGACATTGAGGGCATTGGTTTTGCCGAAGCCATCAAGCACCTGGCCAAGAAGTACGGGATTGAAATTGAGGAAGATATGCCTGAAGACCCCGAAAGGGTTCAGGCGTACAATGAACGGGAAAGCCTTTACATTGCGCTAGGTTTTGCCAGGGATTTTTTTGTAAAAAACCTTACCACTCCGGAGGGGCTGTCCGTCGGCGCAAGTTATTTTCAGGAGAGGGGTTTTAACCAGAAAATCATCCGGAAGTTTGACTTGGGCTACTCCCTGGAAGGATGGGACCATCTGCTAAAAGAAGCCACATCCGCCGGTTTTGCCGAGGATATTTTGCTGAAGGCGGGGTTAATCCTTGAAAAAGAGGGGGATAGCAGCAGGAAATATGACCGGTTTAGGGGTAGGGCGATTTTTACCATCCATAACCTGGGGGGAAAGCCCATTGCTTTCGGCGCACGAACGCTAAAGCAGGATAAAAAACAACCCAAATACATCAACTCTCCGGAGACGGCGATATACCACAAGGGGGACGTACTTTACGGCATGTACCAGGCAAAGCAGGCTATCCGCCAACAGGACAACTGCTATCTGGTAGAAGGTTACACCGACGTGCTTTCCATGCACCTGTCGGGAATTGAAAACGTGGTAGCCTCATCCGGAACCTCTCTGACCGAAAACCAAATCAAACTGATCAAGCGGTTTACCAACAATGTAACCGTCCTATATGACGGCGACGCGGCCGGGATCAAGGCATCTTTAAGGGGCATAGATATGCTGCTGGAGGGCGGCTTGAACGTAAAGGCCGTTGTTTTTCCGGACGGGAATGATCCGGACAGTTACGCCAGGAAAGTAGGCTCCCAGGCCTTTACCCAGTACCTAAGCGCCGAATCCAGGGATTTTATCGCGTTTAAGATAGACCTTTATAAAGGCGAATCCGAAAATGATCCGGTTCAAATGGCCAACCTGGTAAGGGAGGTGATCCAAAGCATCGCCAAAATCCCGGACCCTATCAGCCGCTCGGTTTATGTTAGGGAATCTTCCAGACTGCTCCAAATGGAGGAGGGCATCGTGTTGGCGGAACTGAACAAGATCCTGTTGAAAGGCAGGAAAGAACAGCAAAGCCCGCCGCCTCAAAGTGCGACGGATACGCCGGTAGAACAGTTTTTGCCGGAGGCACAGCCAAGCGGTATTTCTTCCGGGAAGGTGCTGGCGAATCTGGAAAGAGAAATGCTTCGGCTGCTGATCAACTTCGGTTTTGAAAAAATTTCCGGAGAGGTCCATGTATGTGATTATCTGCTGCAGGAGATCGGCGAAGTTGAATTCCAGACTCCCGTATATCAGCGGATCCTGACCATGTATCAAAAGGCACTTCAAGCCGGAATTCTCCCAAATGCGGAATTTTTGCTGTCGACGGAGGACACGCAAATTAAAAGCGAGGTGGCGGGACTGATGACCCAGAAATACGAAATATCCGTGTTGTGGGAAAAAAGACACCAGATTTTCACCCGCAGCGAGGGCGATGATCTGTCAAAGACGGTGTACAACAGTGTGTTAAGGCTCAAGCGAAAAGCGGTGAAAAAAATGCTGGATGAGGCGAAGCTGAAAATAAAGGAGGCTGAAGCCGGAGAAGTGCCCGCCCTGCAAACCGTTTACATGGAGTTGAAGCAATATCAAATTGAGATAGACCGGCAACTGGGAACCGTAATCTCCTACTGATAAACTAAAATTGGATCTTTTCGGTTTTAGGATATATAGATCGTAGTTTTGCATTCAAAATTTACTTTGCAGAAAAAAGTATGGAGGAGGAAATTAAGCTTGACAGCATTGAAGATGCTATCGAAGCGATAAGGAACGGTGAAATCATCATTGTGGTTGATGACGAGGACCGGGAAAATGAAGGGGATTTTATTTGCGCGGCAGAAAAAGTCACGCCTGCCATCATAAATTTCATGGCCACCCATGGGCGGGGCCTTATCTGTGCCCCTTTGGTGGAGGACCGCTGTGACGAACTGGGGCTGGAGCTGATGGTGGGAAGGAACACCGCTGCTTATGAAACACCTTTCACCGTGTCAGTGGACCTTATTGGTCACGGGTGTACTACCGGGATCTCGGCAAGTGACCGGTCCAAAACGATCAAGGCCCTG
>DATGOS010000262.1:0-6509 GCA_035305725.1 Cyclobacteriaceae bacterium | reverse complement strand
TGACTTGTACGTGTTATGAAGCAAGGTAACATTTTCGGGCGTTTTTCTAAAACAGCTTTCTCGATTTCAGGAAATTTACTTATAAGGTTCAAAAAATTCACCTGGTAAAGAGCCTCTGGAAGGTAGATTATCTGCTTAATCGAAGCCTGATGAATTACTACTTCTTATGTTTAACAAAGTTATCTTCATCTCTCTTATCGACTGACCATCGCAAAATACCGGTAAACAAAGTATCAACAACAACTCTAAAAGAACGTATGAAATATCCACTGTACCTCATATTGTTAATGGCATTTTTATCCGGCATCCCTTCCGTTGCTATACCCGCGACGGAAACTGCCGTCATCCCGGCAGCAACAAGCACAGAAATTCCACCGGACGTCATAGAGCCATCAATTATCCCCGCGTAAATAATTATGGAAAATGCCTCCGCACAATTCCAATTATTGCGGCACCGGCGGGGCGCTATTGCCGGGCCGGCCTTTACAAATGGAATTTCTTTGCGGGGGAACGGGTTTGAAAATAGTGCGGGAAGAATGCCTTGCCCGACAAATACCGGGACCCATAAGGATATTCATCATAAATAGTTTTATTTTACAGTATAATCCAGCATCGCATCCGGAATTATCTTATAATTTTGACCAATCATCACATTTATCCTCATGCAAAAACATACAGAAAATATGAAATTTGGAACAAAAGTCATTCACGCGGGGATTGAACCGGATCCTTCCACAGGAGCCATTATGACCCCCATTTTTCAAACCTCCACCTATGTGCAAAAATCTCCCGGAGACCACAAGGGCTATGAATATTCCAGGACCCACAACCCCACCCGGACCGCCCTGCAGGACAGCCTGGCCGCTCTGGAAAACGGAAAGCACGGATTGTGTTTTTCTTCGGGACTTGGCGCCATTGACGCCATACTCAAGCTGTTCCGCCCCGGAGATGAAATCATCAGCTCCAATGATCTTTACGGGGGCTCCTACCGGATCTTTAGACAGGTTTACGAAAAAATGGGAATAAAATTCCATTTTGTTTCCATGGAAAATCCTGAAGATATCAAAAAGGTCATCAATGAAAATACAAAATTCATCTGGATTGAAACGCCAACCAATCCCATGATGAACATCATCGATATTGCCGCGGTGGCCAAAATCGCCCGGGAAATGAAAATTCTGTTAGGTGTGGACAATACCTTTGCCACCCCCTTTTTGCAAAATCCTCTGGATCTGGGCGCTGACCTGGTCATGCATTCCGCCACCAAGTATCTTGGGGGCCATTCTGACGTGGTGATGGGCGCCATTGTCGTAAACGACGACCAACTAGCCGAGGAGCTGGCTTTCATCCAAAACGCATGTGGTGCCACGCCAGGACCTCAGGACTGCTTCCTCATGTTGAGGGGAATCAAAACCCTGCATGTCCGCATGGAGAGACACTGCCAAAACGGGAAGACCATTGCCTTCCATTTGAAAAATCACCCCAAGGTCGATAATGTCTACTGGCCGGGATTTGAATCGCATCCTAACCACAAAATTGCCGCCAAACAAATGAGGGGCTTTGGCGGGATGATCTCGTTTACCCTGACGGGAAACAGAAAGGAAGATGCGATAAAAGTCCTGGAAGGATTAAAGTATTTTGTGTTGGCGGAATCTCTCGGTGGAGTAGAGTCCCTGTGCGGCCATCCGGCTTCCATGACACATGCCAGTATTCCAAGAGAAGAACGGGAAAAAGTCGGCTTGTCGGATTCCCTGATCCGCCTGAGTGTAGGCATAGAAGATGCGGAAGACCTGGTAAAGGATCTTTCTCGGGCATTAGAGGCCGTCTAAACCGCCACTTTTGAAAACAGGTTGGTACTGAGCGTCTCCACTTGTTGGGTCAGGCTCAACTTCCGACCTTTAATGGCTTTAGCCAGGTCCAGGTATTTGGGACTCACCTGTTCTTTTTCGGAAAAGAAATGGTTAAGGTGCTGGGCAAAGAGATGGTTTTGATACCATTTTTGCAGTACCCTGTTCAACTTCCCCATCTCACCGTGAATAAAGGCGGTATATACCGGATTCAGCCCCAAAGCAATTCTGATGTTTTCCACTAGAGTGACCGTCCGCAAGGCTTCCGTGATCTCATTGATGGAATGGCTGTCCAGAGACCCCTCTTCTGGAAAACCGATGTTTTCAATTTCTTCGCTGATAAGCTTGGAAGTGGCCGTATCGATCATCAGGGGTCCCGTCGCCCTTGTATAATCGAAAGCCGTTGCGTAAAGCTCATCCCAGATGGTCGGTGGGGTTGCCCGGACTACCTGATCCACCTCCCCGTATGCTTCCTCCTTTATGGCAGCCAAAAACCTGTCATAAGAATCGTAGGCAGTATGGTCTCCTGCCTTTGCTGCCGCATAGGCTGCTACCGATGATTTGTAGTGATGGATCCTGTTTAGAGCCTTGCACAGCGCGAGGAATGGATTAAAGGGTTCAAATTTCAGGCTTTCCTCTTTGGTAAAATGGATCTTGCTGATGAGATGAAGGAAAACATTGATGAAAACCAGCTTTTCCTTCAGATCCATTGCCTTTTTTGATTTGAAGTTTTTGGCTAGAGAATTAAAAATACGCCTGGCTTCGTGAAACTGTTGATCGAATAAATGAAACATGCGCGACGTGCTTTTAGACATAGTGCGTCAATTTATTCTTATTAAGGTTGCACCATAGCCAAACCGGCTCTTTTGGGTATCCTGAAAATACTTAATATTATCCAACAGACTGACATACTTGTGGATTTCTTTTTTTAGCACCCCGTTTCCGATGCCATGAATAAAGGTAATTTCGTCCATGCCTGTGGCGATGGCATAATTCAGGTTTTTTTCAAAAGTCTCCATTTGTAATTTGAGGATTTCACTGTTGCTCATCCCCGCATGATCCTCGGTCAGTTTCTCAATATGAAGGTCAATTTCTTTAGCAGGACGCTGAAAAACAACGTTTTTATCCTTCCCCTCCTTCTCATTTAACGCTTCATTCAACTGTTTTACGGACAGTTCCCGTTCCGAATGGTCTACCCGCAATAGAAAGCCCTGCTTCTCCAGTTGCGGTATTTTTTTCTTGTTTTTGAAAAACAAAGACGCCTTGAACTTAACCTTTTTTTCAAACGGTGGCAGTGTCTTTTCCACCCGCTGGTTGACCGGAATGAAAATTAAATTTAAGGAAGGCCATTCCTCAAAATTCTCTATGGATTTTTCGCCTACTTTAATGTATGACTTGCCGGGAGCGAGGCCGGCTTTCAGTGTGCGGGAATCTTCCCCATACCGCTCCGAGATGGAGTAAACAAAGTCCCTGTCGGTATTATTGACAAAATACATGCTGTGGTTCTTGTCGTTGAGCGGGATAAAGGCTAAAAATAGACCTGCCTCCGTGGTTTTGACGGCTTCGGCCGTGGGCGCCGATGCCTGATCGGCAGCCTCCCCGTCGCCAAAATACTGCCGTTCCGCCGCACTGATCACCACAACTTCGTTTTTCATGGCAGGGATGCGAAAACCATCCTCAATTTCTATTTCTATCCTTCCACCGGCGGAAATTTTGGTGATGACACCTTCCTCATTTCCGCGCAACAACCGTACTTTATCACCGATGTTCATTTTCTTGCCAACTGTTTCCCCCGCAAATATAATGATTATTGTCTGCTACTTTCCTGCGGAACCGCATGATCATAAAAATGGATCGTGGGAGAAGCCTCTTTTCTTAGCCAGGCCTCATCGACTTCTATAGGCTTAAAAATGAGGGAGTCCTCCCTTTTTCCATCAAGGTCCGGAATTTCGACGGTGCCTATCGGTTCGGGATTCCTCCTGTTCTTCCTGAAAAGCTCTTTGAATGAACTGAACAACAACGTCTGGGAAATGGAAATTCCATAGGTGTTTGGATTCTTAATGTTCAACGAAGACAGGGAGTTGATAAAATTGGTCCTGTTATAGGCCCTGATCACGTACCTTCCGTCCTCCGTCAAATGGTATTCCGCCTGCCAGTCGCCCGCGATGCTGTTCAGATCGGCATTGCCCTGAAAATCCGTAAACCCACCGTCGCGCATCACCCGGAGGCGGCCATCCAAGAAGGTATACGCCACGCGCAACTGGAAGGATTCCATGGCGGTCTCATCCAGCGAGGCCAGGTCAAAGTCTACTTCCAGGTTTTGGTCTACCTGTGAAATAAGGGTGTTAATCTGCGAGGAAATTAGCTGGCTCAGGTTGGAAAATCCGATTCCCGCACCACTAAACTGACCCGCGGGAGAAAATCTCCTGAGCATGATCAATGAAAATACCTGCCGGTTTTTTTCCTGCTCATCATTGGCTATGCGGTTTTTAAAAGAAGAAATGGGAATTTGCAGCTCTCCTTCCGGAAAATTGGAAAAGTCAAAGTCAAAAGATATGTCAGGCGAAAGTAAGGGCCCGTTAAGGTCCATGACAATCCGGAGCGGATATTTTCTCCTCATCTGGGCATTTTCAAACTCCGTACCCATAGACTGATCCTGTATGCTCGCCAGGGAGACGTTTTCCTCGTAAGCCGCTTTGATGTTCATAATTCCTCCGTAGGGGTCTCCATGCCAGGAAATCCTTCCCCCGGGTTCGATTTCAAATTTTTTGTTGATTACGTTATACAGGGAAAAATTGTATAGGGCATCCACAATTTCGTAATTGCCCCGCATGGAAAAATTTCCCTGGGTATCGATGCCCAGGTTCAGCACCCCTCTACCCCTACCCTGGATGTTTTCCCCGGTCCTGGGATCGATTTGAATCTCTGCATAAGCATCCGGAGTAATGTTCAGGTCGATATTCATCCGGAAGTTGTTGATAGCCAGTTTTTTCACCGAAGGCTTTTGGATTTCATTACTGACCGTATCATGCACATCTATAATATTGATGAAGGCTTCCTGAAACTGCCCGTTGGAAGACACCAGCGGAATGTAAATCCTCGTGTTCGGTGCGGTGGTGGCACGGGCATTCAATTCAAGGTTGTTGGCCGCTCCAAGGATTTTGAGATTCCCCGTGACGAAGCCCGTTCCATAAAACAATTTGTTGTCTTGCAAGGTCGTATTGAGTACCTGAAAGTTGTTCAGTTCGGAATCGATATCCAGGACGAAATTTTTGAAATTGTTATGGGTGATGCCCCCCTGGAAAGTAGCGTGATGTTTTTGAACATCAGTCAGGGAGAGATCCTTGAAGCTGATGGCATTGGGAGCGAACGAGACGCTTCCGTCAACGGTGTAAAAGGTGTTGAGGTAATTGATCAGCACCGTGGCTCCGGTGAGGTGGCCGGTACCGATAAATTGTGGCTGTCTCAGACTTCCTACGATCTGAAAATCACCGTCGATGGTTCCCCCAATCTGACGGAGATAACGTGACAAAAACGGCTCAATGACGGACAAGTCCGCATCATTTAAAGTCGCTGTCAAATCCATAGGTCTCTCATCATTTCCAAGAGAGCCGTTAACCTCCATTACCCGCTTTCCCATCCTGGTGTTTGTCAGGTTCAGCACCGGCAGTCCCTGCTCAAATTCCGCGGTAGCTTCTATATCTCCAACGAGAAAATTGTTGATATGAAGGTCCTGGATCCTCAGGCCTCCTCCGGTGCCTGTGTTGTCATAAAAGCCGTTATAGGCAAGTAGGCCGTTAGCGGTACCCTGATATTCCTTTAGGCCAAAAGTATTTAGGAAATCCAAATCAAGATCGTTGATTTCAACCAGCAGGAAATCATCCGGATCCTCATTGATATTCCCGTTGACGGACAGGTACGCATCCTTGTTGTGTAGTGCGAAATTTCTGAAGGCAATCTCACCCTGTGAGAGCGTAATGGAATTGTCCTGTGGAAATTCCCAGTACCGGTCCAGCAGTTTGATGATCGACGGCTCAAAGACAATGGAAGTCGTCTCGGAACTTATGTTAATCGCACTGTTGATGCGCGCAAAACTGTCGGTGCTGCGTTGGTCCACGCCCAGTGTAAGGTCGACCTTCGATTCATCCCAGATCGCCTCCATCGAAAAATCGTGAAAATCGATTCCGGATTGGAGCTGTTGGTGATTGGAGAAAATATAAAACGCCGCCAGTACTTCCTTAGAGTCATGGGCCAGGGAGGTATTGAAGTCAATATTGTTTTCAATGAAAAGATTTTGATCGTATTGCACGGTGTCTACAGAAGTGAAGAAGTTGAATACGGTATTTTCCCCGGTTCTGTAAAATGCCCCCTCAAAGAGCGTGTTGTTGGAAATGGACCAGGCAGGATCCAGTAGTTTGATAAGGGGATTGGGGTCCTTAAAATCAATGTTGATATCGATGTTGTATTCATTTAGTTCACCGGGATCACGGATCGGTCTTCCCACCTCGGCATTGGTGATTATCGTATAATAATCCCGCATCAAATCCCCGATATCCCGGCTGACGTCCGCCACCTTAAAATTTCCGGAAATACCCGCCACCAGATAGTCAGAATTTAGGGAAATCAACCGCGTATCCCCTGCAAACAATGACTGAAAGATAA
>DATGOS010000261.1:0-4202 GCA_035305725.1 Cyclobacteriaceae bacterium | reverse complement strand
CCCAAACATGATTATCCAGTCAATGTTGCTCATGAATAATATTGGGTCATCAGGTGAAACAACAACACCAAAATGCCCAGCACCAAAATCAGCAGAACATAAAGCCTGTTCCAGTTAACATTTTTGTCACTCATGAGCCTGTTCGATTAAATTAACGAAAATTTTAATGGCGCCTGGGATTCCTGCGGGAAGCAGTCTAAACCAGGATATTCCGGAATAGGCATAGGTCCCCTGCCCATAATCAGCCAGCAACAAAGCCCCCTTCGTTTCGGATTCACAGGGATCATGCATGATAAAGGGCGTTTTGTACCGCTCATCCCATTCACCTGGAAAGTACAGTCCCCTTTCCTGGATCCACCCCTGAAAATCCTCTGGTTCAATGGAGTTAGGTTCCTCAAGAATGGGGTGGCTGCCCTTTCGGATTTGCACAGGAGAATCTTCTACCGATACCCGGGTCCTCGATAGCTGGATGGGGTAAGGCCCCAGTTGCCCGGTGAGCAGGGAAGCGCTGGTGTTGTACTGCACAATGAGGTTTCCTCCGGCTGCTACATATTCCATCAGTTCGTCCATCTGATTGGCCAGATCCGTGTTTACGTTTAACGCCCGGATTCCCAATATCACCGTCTGGAATTGCTGAAGGCTGGCCGCGTCCAGGGAAGCGCTTTCCAAAATACTTACTTCATAGCCCAAATTTACCAGGACCCCGGGTATATCATCCCCCGCGCCCTGAATATAGCCTATTCGCTGGGGACTGGTAGACAGTTCCAAATTCACAAGATTGAAATTGGAAGCCGGGAAATAGGTTAGATTGGGAATATGGGCATAGCTGATTTTTTTGATGCCTTGCGCATAAACTTTGCCCTGGACCGTTTGGTATTTCACGCCTATTTTCTTCTTCCCCAGACCGGAACTGCCTTTTACCTGCACAGTGTAAATGGTCTTTTTCTTACCCTTGTCCACCGCTTTGTTCACCAATGCATATTCCTGGGGCGAGAGCCCGTCCAGGACCAAATCGCCTTCGACCAGTTCCTTCTCAAAACTCACTTCCACTTCTATTTCCGCCGGCGTGCCGTTCAGCACAAACAAATTCTCCTTGTTCAAAGCCAACTGAATTTCCGGAATCACCGTAAAGGGCTGGTTGATTTCGCCATCTACCGGATCATTGTATTGATACTTTAGGGGAATCTCCCGGCTCATCTCCGTGTTCCCCACCTTCAAATACAAAATCCCCCGCACGGCAGGCCGGTTAAAAGGCAGACCGATGTCTTCCTGGTTGGCAATGGTAAACAGGTTATTTTGGGGCTCCTCCTCAAGCCAGTACGGTTGGGATAGCGGGTAATCGTCAGGGAGAACCAGCGGTAGGTCAAGATGCAGCGCTTCGTTGTCCTGAAGAGGCTTTTGGATGGCGACTTTCTTTCCCATTACCTCAAAGGAAGAAAGGGTAACGGGAATATTAGAGGGGTTATTGAGCACCAATGCACAGTTAATTTCCGCGGAAGGATAAGCAAATTGCTTATTGGAGAGAAATTCCGTCTGCAGCCCCAGGGCATCGAATATAATCTGATTAATATGTGCTTGTTTTTCAAGTACCCAGGGCGCGTCTGCCTCCACCGCATCCAAAAGATGTTTGATCTCCAGAAGCCGGGGGATGTTTGTTGATGGGTTCAGGAAATCAAAGTGTTCCAATACTCCGGAAATGGCTTTTTCGATCTTGGGTCCCTCGTCAATTTGCGTCCACCGGTTAACAATGCCCTCAAAAGGATCCTGGTCAAAGGGCTCGCCGGCCACCAGTTCAATAAAATCCTGGCCTCTCCCGATCTGGGCGGTTGCGCCAAATCCCTGGGATTTGTGCATGGTCCTGCTGTCGGCAGCAATCTGCGAATAGGTAGTGCCCAGCAGCGGGTTGTAGTCTCCAACCGGAAATTCATGAAAAAGTTTGTCCGGCCTTGGCGCATAGGGAGCACCCCAGTTGTATCCGTTCCAAAAAACACGATTTGGCTGCCAGGGCTTCACCACGGAAAGCTGTTCGGGAAAAGCGGAGGATTTTCCGGCTTCCCCAAAAGCCTCCACCGAAAGCAGGGCGGAGGTGGTATGGTGTCCGTGAGTTGTTCCCGGCTCGCGGTTAAAACGGTTGATAATGATATCGGGTTGGAATTTTCTGATAATCCAGACCACATCGGAAAGCAATTTTTCTTTGTCCCAGTTGTTCAGGGTTTCCTTGGGGTGCTTACTGTATCCAAAATCTATGGCCCGGGTAAAAAACTGCTTCCCCCCGTCTGTTTCCCTTGCTTTCAGCAATTCCTGCGTGCGGATCATGCCCAGCTCCAGACCCAGCTCCTTCCCGATAAGGTTTTGGCCTCCGTCGCCCCTGGTCAGGGACAAATAAGCTACCTGAGCGTGTTCACTGTTGCCCAGGTAGGCGATCAACCGGGTGTTTTCATCGTCGGGGTGCGCGGCAATGTACAGTACCCTTTTGGTTTCCAGGAGTTTTAAAAGTTGATGATATAATGCTGAAGAGGACTGCGCGGACAGTGAGGTGGAAAAAGCAAAAAAAGTAAGTGAACAAACCGTGAATACCAAAAGCCATTTTTTCCCAAACACCATATGCGAATAAGCTGTTAAAACCGAAAGCTAAAAATAAGGAATCAGTGACACAAAACAACTCTTGTAAGAAGGTTAATCCGCCAGCGTAGGATGACCGGTTATTTTGAGGCGATGAGATGAACAAGGACGACACAAAATATGAAGATCAAAGGCCAGCATAATTGATCGTTGGTCACCGTTGCTCATTTATTCTTTAAGTCCTCACGGATTTACGTCCGACGATTCATCATTTCGCTTCCTGCACTATCTTTTACGTAATTCCACGATTCGACAGTTCAACCATTCGACAATTCAACAACGAAAAGTCCTTCTACAAGGTCCACCAATAGGTAAACTTCATTACCAATGCTCTGTTCTGCACGTAAAAGGGAGAGGGTATATAGTTGTCGGTGTACACGATAAACAAGTCGGACGCAGGTTTGAACCGCCACTGGAACCGGGTGTTCAGGTTGAGGTTGTCCAACTGCTCGTTGTATTGGGCAAAGGCGGTAAAAAACACTTTGTTGGTCAGGGTCAAATCCAGACGGGGTCCCACAAGCCAGAAGGTGGTATGCCCCCATTGTTCCGGAAGTTCAAGCTCATTATAGCTGGCATTGAGGGTGATGCCCACATACGGCTGAAAACGGTATCCCACCTCGCCGGTAAAGTTGGTCATGGAGCCGTCCGCATAGTAACCCCCAAACCTGGACGATAAAGCATAGGTGAATAAGCTTTGGGGTTTGGAGTTAAATTTCGCCCCCCAGCCGTACCATCTGTGCTCGGTGCCCGCCGCCAGGGTATCGCCGCTAAAATTGGTGGGATCAAAAGCTTCCTGTAAATGCACAAAATCCTGACCACCCCAGATGTTTAAGGTGCTTTGGCTCCTGAACCTGAAATTGTATTCCAGCAGGTGCAGGTTGTCGGTCTTCTCCCAGTCCTCATTGAAAAACAGCATGGTGCTGAGCTGGGGACCATGGTTCAGGATATGTTTACTCCTGGGAAAGAACAAATACCCAACACTCGGATTAATTTTATAATAACCTGTTCGGGGAACATACCCCACCTCGGCCAGGTAATCCTCTGATACATATTCATGGCGCCAGTTCCAGTTGAGGTTTCCACTGGTATACTTCAGGTTGGCCGCATGCACCAGACTCCGCTCAGTTTTATGGGGGCTGAAGGATTTTAATACCATGGCTTTACCCGTCCAGAGATTATTGGAAGAAGCCAGGTTGTATTCAAATCCGAAGTTTCTGTTGTACTGGGAATATACGGGCTTGTCCGTCTGGGGGTCGGGACGATAGTTCAGCGACTCCTTGTTGATGAAAATGGCGCTGACGTTGGACCGGGAAAAAACCCTGCGCTGCAAGCCCACCACACTGAAATTTTGCGCCGGCAACCCGGTGTCATCCACGCTACCGGTCTGCATATTCATGGCGCTTATTCGCCAGTCTCTGTTGATTTTCCCGCTGAGTCTTGCGCCAAAGTCAATCGGAGCCGAAAGGCCAATCCGTCTGGAGAAGAACGGTCGGATGTTTTCATAACCAAAGTTGGCGAACAGGTCTCCGTTTTCTATAAAAAACTGCCGTCGTTCCGGAAAGAACAGTTCAAACCGGTCC
>DATGOS010000260.1:0-6900 GCA_035305725.1 Cyclobacteriaceae bacterium | reverse complement strand
CATCCACCACAAAAAGATTTTTACACCGGTGCGCCTGGCAGTTGCTGTTTACGACAGAGGTGGCGGGATCATTGCCCATCCGGGTAGTGCCTACTTCATGGATAATCATTCCGGGTGCAAGCAGGCCGTACCCGGTGTCGGCTACGGGCTTTTCCCCCAAAGGGATGGCACCCATTCCATCCATGATTTCCTCAAAGGTGTCCTGCATATGCCGGGCTTGCTTCAGCTCATGCTCCGTCCAGGTATAGTGAAACCTCAATACCGGTATACCGTATCGGTCCACGGTATGCGGGTCTATTTCGCAGAAATTGTCGTACTGTGGAACGCTTTCGCCCCGTCCGGCCATACCAATCGTAGCTCCGTAAAATCTCCTGATGTCTTTCTTCAATCCAGTGCCGTACCCCCCGTTAATTCCGGGATTACCAAATTCGTCCTTTACATATTGCCTGAGGTGTTCCATTCCGGTCCCGAACCCATAAGAGGGCATCCGCAGTCCCCCTCCATATTCGATATGATATCCCCGGGGAAAATCAAGCTTTTTGTTGTCCAACCACCATGGTGAATAGACATGCGCACCGCCTACGCCGTCCTCATTATACATATCTCTGTCAAGCAGATCAGGAAGTACGGCACTTCTGCTGGCGCCTGTGGAATCGTGCAGATACCTTCCCACTATGCCGTTTTCATTGCCAAGCCCATCGGGATTTGCCTTGGATTTTGAATTGAGCATGATCCTTGCGGTTTCACAGGCAGATGCGCCCAATACGACCACCCGGGCATTTAGTCTGTAATCCTTAAGATCGAGTTTGTTGATATATGATATTCCTGTGGCCCGGCCCTCGGCATCGGTATTGACCTTTCTCACCATGGCATGGGTGTAAAGATCCACCTTGCCCTTTTTCATGGCAGGCTGGACCAGGCAGGTGCCGGCTGAAAAATCCGCATACACCTGACAACCCCGGTTACACTGCGCACAGAAAAAACAAACCCCTCTTTCGTTGTTAACCGGACGGGTGAGGATGGATAACCTGGAGGGAATCACGGGAATGGCCGCCTTGCCGGCTCCTTTTTGGATAAAAAGTTCGTGAAGGCGGGGCTTGGGCGGAGGAAGAAAAAATCCATCCGGCTCATTATAAATGCCCTCGCGGGATCCGAAAACGCCGATCAGCCTGTCCACCTTATCGTAGTAAGGCTTTATCTCGTCATAGCCTATGGGCCAGTCATCCCCTAAGCCGTCGATACTTTTCCGATTGAAATCATTAGGTCCAAACCGAAGGGAAATCCTGCCCCAATGGTTGGTCCTTCCACCCAGCATCCTGGACCTGAACCATTCAAATGAGGTCCCGTTGAGATGGGTATAGGGTTCGCCTTCAATTTGCCATCCTCCATACGCCGCGTCAAAATCCCCGAAGGGTCGGATGGTGCCCGCACCCCGGCGTGGCGATTCCCAGGGGTAACGCAACTGCGTACGGTATTCTTCCTTGGCCGGATCAAAGTCGCTTCCGGCTTCCACCACCGCCACACTTAACCCAGCTTCAGACAGAATCTTAGAGGCCATGCCTCCCCCTGCACCCGATCCCACAATGATGGCATCGTAGGCTTCCTTCCTGGGATTGTTTTTCATATTCATCATGATATTGTTGGGACGGCAGAAAAATTTCCTCCTTCAAGTATAATCAATCGAATTGAGTTTTGCCACTTTTCACACCCCATGAATTGGCATAAATTTTTCCTAAAACCCAAGTTAAACAAACCATTTAGATTTATCAGGAAGAAGCGGGCAACATTGTTGAATACCTGACAGAACAGGACAGTTTTCAACAATTATAAAATTATATTTGTCTTAATTCAAACCTAAACCATTTCAATACACGCGATATGCCTGATAAAAGCTTTAAACATGTAGATTATCTTTGGGATAAGGAAAGGGAGCGGGAGCTTGGGGATGATCAGGTTGCACTGCTGATTTACCGTTCAAACCTACTCGGAACTGACTTGAGGATCACCAATTATGGCGGAGGCAATACCAGTTGTAAAACCATGGAAAAGGATCCCCTTACCCAAAAGGAAGCCGAGGTGATGTGGATAAAAGGGTCCGGGGGCGATATTGGCACCCTCACCCGAGACGGTCTGGCGGCACTCTACACCCAGAAACTCCATGCGCTTAAAAATGTCTACAGAGGCCTGGAATTTGAGGATGAGATGGTGGGGCTGTTCAACCACACCCTTCATGATCTGAATTCAAAAGCACCCTCCATTGACACACCCCTGCATGCATTTTTGCCTTTTAAACATATAGACCACTTGCATCCCGATGCGGCCATTGCCATTGCGGCGTCCAAAGAAGGGGAACAAATCACCCGGGAGCTTTTTGAAGGACAGATTGCCTGGGTTCCCTGGCGCAGGCCGGGCTTCGAACTGGCTCTGGAACTGGAAAGGGCACTACAGCAAAATCCTGGCATTAGGGGAATTATGTTGGGCGGACACGGCCTGTTTACCTGGGGCGACACTTCTTATGACTGTTATGTCAACAGCCTGGAAGTCATAGACAAAGCGTCCCGGTATCTGGAAGAAAACTACGGGAAAAATCGCCCTGTATTTGGAGGCCAAAAGGTGAATTCACTATCACCTGAACAAAGAAAAAGTCGGGCCAGCAAACTGGCCCCATTACTCCGCGGCCTGGCCTCCAGTCATTCCCGCATGATCGGCCATTTCACCGATGATGAGCGGGTCCTGGAATTTGTCAACAGCGAGGATCTGGAGAAGCTTGCCCCCTTGGGCACCAGTTGCCCTGATCATTTTTTGAGAACCAAAATCCGTCCTTTGGTGCTGAATTTTCCGGCTGACATTGATCTTGGCGATCTTTCCCTCCTGAAGGCCAGGCTGGAAGGGGAATTTGAAGCATACCGAAACGCCTATAACACCTATTACGAGGAGCATAAAAGGCCCAACAGCCCGGCGATGAGGGATCCCAACCCGGTAATCATCTTATGGCCCGGGGTGGGCATGTTTTCCTACGCCAAAAACAAGCAGACCGCCAGGGTCGCCAGCGAATTTTACGTAAACGCCATCAATGTAATGAAGGGAGCGGAAGCCATTTCCACCTACGTGTCCCTACCGCTTCAGGAGGCATTTGATATAGAATACTGGCTGCTGGAGGAAGCCAAACTGCAGCGGATGCCGAAGGAACAGCCTCTTTCAAGGAAAATTGCCCTGATTACCGGCGGTGCAGGTGGAATAGGCAAGGCCATTGCCGATAAACTGGCGAAAGAGGGGGCCTGTGTATTTATCACGGACAACAACCAACAGCGGCTGGAAGATGCTGTAGCGAGCTATGGCCGGGATACCGGCGCGGGGGCGGTGATGGATGTCACCCAAGCCGAAACTATCCGGGAGGCCATTGGTGAACTGGTGTACAAGTTTGGGGGTGTGGATATTGTGATCAACTGTGCAGGAATTGCAATTTCCAAACCCCTGGAAACCACCACGGAAGCGGATTGGGATCTCCTGCAGGATATTCTGGTGAAAGGCCAGTTTTTGGTGACACAAGCCGCCGTGGAAATCCTACGGGCGCAGGGCCTCGGGGGGGATATTGTTAACATAGCCAGCAAAAACGGTTTGGTGTCCGGGCCCAATAATGCCGGATACGGGACTGCCAAAGCCGCACAAATCCATATGAGCAGGTTATTGGCAGCCGAATTGGGTAAAGACAAAATCCGGGTCAACGTAGTAAATCCTGATGCGGTGATCACGGGGAGCAAAATCTGGGAAGGAGAATGGGCCGAAGGCAGGGCCAAAGCTTATGGCATCAGCGTGGAAGAACTTCCGGCCTTTTATGCAAAAAGGACGCTTCTGAATGAAATTATAGGCGTGGAGGATATTGCCAACGGCGTATTTGCCTTTGTCGGCGGCAATTTGAACAAGAGTACAGGAAATATATTGAACGTAGACGGTGGCGTCGCCGCAGCCTTTGTCCGATAGCTATGCGCATTGACGAGCAAAAAATCGCCTCGCACAATGAGGAGTTACTTTCCCGGCACCGTGAGGAGTTTGACTTCTTCCGAACATCGGTGGAAAGGAAAAACAGGGATGTCCTGTCCATTATACAAAAACTGTTGGATTTTCAAATTGCCATTCCGAGTTGGGCTTTGGGTGCTGGGGGGACGCGCTTCGGAAGGTTTTCAGGAGGCGGGGAACCCCGTTCGCTGGAGGAAAAAATCGAGGACGTGGGTTTACTTCACGCCCTCAACCGTTCTTCCGGTGCGATTTCCCTGCACATCCCCTGGGATATTCCGGAGGACACCGCTGCTGTAAAAGCACTGGCCGCTTCGCACCATCTGGCATTTGATGCCGTCAATTCAAATACCTTCCAGGATCAGGAAGACCAGAACCATTCCTACAAATATGGATCGCTTGGCCACACGGACCCTGGCGTAAGGCAACAGGCCATCGACCACAACCGGGACGTGATCCGGTTCGGCAACGCCCTGGGGTCAAAATCCCTTACGGTCTGGCTGGCGGACGGGTCCTCCTTTCCCGGGCAGTTGAATTTCAGAAAAGCCTTCCAGCGGACGCTCCAGTCCCTGGAGGTCATCTACGCCGGTATGCCGGCGGACTGGAAGTTGTTCGTGGAGTACAAGCCTTACGAGCCCAGTTTCTATTCCACCATAATTCAGGACTGGGGCACTTCCCACTTGCTGGCTTCCAAGCTTGGTCCGCGGGCATATAGCCTGGTGGACCTGGGGCATCACCTTCCCAACACCAATATAGAACAAATTGTCGCCACCCTGATGCAGGAAGGAAAGCTTGGCGGATTCCATTTTAATGACGCTAAATACGGCGATGACGACTTAACAGTGGGCTCGATAAGGCCGTATCAGTTGTTTTTGATCTTCAACGAACTGGTAGAGGGGATGGAAGATTCCGCATCCGTCAATCCGGAGCCTGCCTGGATGATAGATGCCAGCCACAATCTCAAGGATCCGCTGGAAGACCTGATGCAATCAGTTGAAGCCATAAAGATGGCCTATTCCCAGGCATTGTTGATAGACAGAATTGCCTTGGAAGAAGCAAGGGAACAAAATGACGCCGTACGTGCCCAGGAATTGTTGCAGGATGCTTACCGCACGGATGTCAGGCCGCTTTTGGCCGAGGCAAGGCTGCAGGCGGGAGCATCCCTGCAGCCTTTGGAGCTATACAGAAAACTAAATATCCGCCAACAGCTTATTAAAGAAAGGGGAGAGAAGACAGCATCTACAGGGCTGTAGCTAACCCCGGTCTAATCGAACAGCTTCCCTGGCTTAGCCCGGCCATCATCGGGAGGGGCTGTTTTGTAGACATTAATTTTCGTTTTTAAATCCAGACCATGGCCTTACCGGTAATTGCTGTTTTTGATATTGGAAAGACGAACAAAAAATTTTTCCTGTTTGATAAAAACCTGCAGGAAATCAAGGAGGAGTACATCAAAATCCCCCAGATAAAGGATGAGGACGGGGATGAATGTGAAGACCTGCATGCGCTTTCCCAATGGGTCCTGGAAAACGTCCGGACGGTAGCAGCGTCTAGAGAATATACGCTTTTGGGAGTAAATTTCTCCACCTATGGTGCTTCCCTGGTACATCTCGACGGACGGGGGCAACCTGTCAGCCCGCTATATAATTACCTAAAACCGTTTCCCGAGGAATTGCAGGACGAATTTTATGCGAAGTACCCGGAAACGGAAATCAATTTAGCCACTGCCTCCCCGACTTTGGGTATGCTTAATTCTGGCCTTCAGCTGTATTGGCTAAAGAAAAGGAAACCGGAAACCTTCCGGCAGATCAGACATTCTCTCCACCTGCCCCAGTATGTGTCTTTTTTGATTTCAGGGGAAGCGGTAAGTGAGCCGACGTCCATTGGCTGCCATACCAAGCTTTGGGATTTTACCAAACAGGATTATCATGAATGGGTGCAAAAGGAAGGCATTGCTTCGCTGCTTCCGGCGATTGTCCCTACCGACAGCCGGTTTACCAGAGAGATCGGGGGACATCCGGTGAAAGTTGGTGTGGGTATCCATGACAGTTCCGCCGCTCTGGCCTCCTATCTGTTCAGGATCAGAGAGCCGTTCCTTTTGATTTCTACCGGAACCTGGAGCATTTCGCTTAACCCCTTTTCCGAAGAAAACTTAAGCTTTTCCGATCTGGAAAATGATTGCCTCAGCTATTTGTCCGTACAGGGCAAAATGGTACGGGCCAGCCGCTTCCTGTTGGGATACGAACTGGACCATCAGTTGGCGATACTTAATAAGATTTTTAATAAGCCGGAATCGTACTATAAAACAGTTGTCCCGGATGAGAACATTATGGATGCCATCGTAGGGGGTGAGCTTGAGAACAGCTTTTATCCTGCACGTGTCGCCGGGACTCCGGTGGTCAGGGGCTTATTTCCGGAAGACAACTGGAAGCCGGAGAGCTGTGCCAATTACGAGGAGGCCTATCATCAGATGATCTGGGGGTTGGTAAGGATTCAGGTAGCTTTCCTCGAGTTGGCCCGGGGAAATTCTCCTGCCAAAAAGGTATATGTGGACGGGGGGTTTATACATAATCAGGTTTTTATCCGGCTGCTGCGCCATTTTCTGAAGGGGTACGAGGTGGAAACTGCGGATTTTCCTTTAGGTTCCGCTTACGGAGCGGCGCTGATGCTGGGTGATTTTACGGATGAATAAGAGCTTGCGGTCGGAAGTTTCATGTGCCAGCCCTACAGGCTGGCGGGGGAGACGGTGACTTCAACTTGGGGCGGTGCCCCAAGTTGGGATGTACCAGGCTTACAGCCTGAGTACAAAGGAAATCCGAAGAGCACAACAAGATCGTGCCGACAGAAGCCTGAAGGGCTTTTACACCAAAACCTGAAGCAGCGCCTTGA
>DATGOS010000259.1:0-6821 GCA_035305725.1 Cyclobacteriaceae bacterium | reverse complement strand
CTCGCGATCAGCAAGGACCCGTTGTTTATGCAGGTAGCCCCGCGGGTAGCCGAGGAAATGAACCGTTGGGCAATTTCCTTTTTTGGGAAGCCCATGGTGGAGGATTGGGAAGAGCAGTTGAATTTCACCACGAAAATTTTCCGGGCGCGGGGTCTGCATCTTGACGACCGGCATATACGTATTGCCGGCGGGGACGCCCTGGCGGCTTCTATCGTGGATTTGTGTTTGTATGTGGTGAACAACTGCGCTGAACTTCAAAAATTAAAATCCTCCGTGGTGCTCTACCTTCCGAAAATTCAGACCGCGGCGGAGGCAGCCCTCTGGAATACGATGATTTCATTTCTGGAGCAGCATTTGAACCTTCCGGTTGGAACAGTGAAAGTATATGTGTTGGTGGAGCAGCTTGAAGCGACATTCCAGCTTATGGAAATACGTGCCGCCCTTGGAAAACACTTCGTGGGATATAACACAGGCCGCTGGGATTATATTAACAGTGTGTCCGACGCCATGGCCTGGGACAAAAGTTTTGTCAATCCGGATATTGAAGCGATTGTCATGACCTACGGTTATATGCGGCATTATGAAGACCGTGTACGGCAAGCCGTAAACACCCCCGATATCAACGGGAATTTTGCTTTGTGGCAGGGGGGGATGGAGCCCAACATCCCCGTGGGATCCGACGACGGGGTTGCAGCCAGTATGAAAAAAGCCTATGCGGGTGCGGAAAGGGAACAGCGGGAAGGCGCCAGCGGAAAGTGGGTGGCTCACTGGAAAATGGTGCACATCATCCGGCCGGTTTGGGAAAAAGCCAAAGAAGCCAATCAAATGGGAAGAAAATTCCCTGCGCCGGATTATTCCCCACAAGCGGCTGAGAGATTATTGCTGCTTGAACCCGCCCCCACTACCATCCGGGGGGCCCGGAATCTCCTAAGCGTGGCCCTGCAATATGGGAACGCATTTGGCCAGGGTATGCAGGCCGCGGCCCTCAAACCCGCGGATTTTTTCGGCAATGACGACATCCTCTACCTCATGGAGGATATGGCTACCGGTGAAATTCGGGTGAGCATACTGTGGGAATGGCTACACAAGGGGGCGAGGCTGTCGGAGGATGACTCCGAAACGGGGATAAAAGCGGGGGAAGTCTTTTCAGAATCGCTGTTCCATCGACTGCTGGAAGAGGAATACGACAAGCTACTGGCGGCTGAAGACAGAGACGTCCATGAATCTTCAAAAACGACCACATTGCCCATAGCCAGGGAAATTGTGCTGACCTATGTGCTCAGCGAGATGAAGTTACCCTGGTTTATTGATCTGCTCAATATCAACCTCAATAATTTTGATTTGGCCACAGCCAGGGAGCGGATCAACGGGTATATGGAAGCTTTTGTCAGCAGGGGCATTAGGATAACGGAAAACCCCGATTTTACCGGCCAAAACCCTTAAACGATAGGTGACTATTATGAACTCCCGCGACATCCTGATCAATGAACTGAAAAAAAGCATCAAAGGAGAGGTGCTGGCCGATGACTATTCCCTGGGCATGTATGCCACGGACGCAAGCATCTATCAGATCAAACCCCTTGCGATAATACTTCCAAAAGATGAAGCCGATGTAAAAAAGGCGGTTGACATTGCGCGGAACAGGAACATTAGTTTACTTCCACGGGGCGGGGGCACCAGCCTTGCGGGACAGACAGTGGGTGCCGCTTTGGTGATTGACTTTTCAAAATACATGAACCGCATCCTGGAGATCAATCCCGAGCAGCGCTGGGTGCGGGTGCAGCCGGGGCTTGTCAGGGATGAGTTGAATCAGGAACTGTTAAAATACGGGCTGCACTTTGCGCCCGATCCCGCCACTTCCAGCAGGGCCAATGTTGGGGGGATGGTGGGAAACAACTCCTCTGGCACCAAGAGCATCCTGTATGGAAAAACCGTAGACCATATCCTTGATGCGCGGGTACTTTTAGCAGACGGTACAGAGCTTTTGCTTGAGGAATTAAGCCCCACGGAATACACTAAAAAAGAGCAGGAGGATACACGGGAAGGTGAGATCTATCGGAAGTTCAAGGAGACGATTTTAAAAAATAAGGAGGAAATCAAAAGGCGTTTTCCCAAGGTGATGAGAAGGGTAGGAGGGTACAATCTGGACGAATTCGTCTATCAGGACCGTTGGAACCTGGCCAAACTGATCACGGGCAGTGAGGGAACCCTGGCCGTGAGTCTGGAGCTAAAGTTAAATTTGGAGCCGCTTCCGGCATTTAAGTCTGTAGCGGTGGTCCATTTTGCGGAACTGTTGGAATCCATTAAGGCGGTGGAGCTTATGCTGAACTATCGGCCGTCCGCGGTGGAAATCCTGGACAGGACGGTGTTAAATCTCAGCAAACAGAACCTTACCACCTCACAGCATACCCATTTTATAGAACAAGATCCAGCGGCCATTCTGATCGTGGAATTTTATGGAGAAAGTGCGGAAGAGGTGATGGAGCGGCCCCGTGCCATGGTGGAGGCCTTGAAAGTACGGGGGTTGGGATATGCTTATCCTGTTTTTCCGGAAGGCAGGGAGTATGACGATGTTTGGATTGTCCGGAAAAAGGGTTTGGGCCTGATGCTGGGGATCAAAGGAGATAAAAAGCCGTTGCCTTTTATCGAAGACGCGGGTATTCCCATCGCTTTTTTGCCGGAGTATATTGACCAGGTCCTGAAGATATGTGCCAAATACAAAACGGAAGTATCAATGTATGCCCATGCCAGTGTGGGAGTCATCCATGTGCGGCCGATTCTTGACCTTCGAAAGGAAGAGGACATCGAAAATCTTAAAAAAATCGCCGATGAAACCTTTGAGCTGGTGCTGAAATATGGTGGTTCCTGGAGCGGGGAGCATGGTGACGGATTGGTGAGAAGCGCCTATAACGAACGTTTTTTTGGCAGCACCATTTACAGGGCTTTTCTAGATATAAAACAGTTGTTTGATCCGGCCAACCGGATGAATCCAGGCAAGATTGTTAACGCCCAAACCATAGAGAAGAACCTAAGGTATGGGGCAGCCTATTCGGATATGGCGGTAAAGACGGAATTTCAGTACCGTCTGGAGAACAGCTTCAGGGAATCCGTCCACATGTGCACAGGGGTGGGAGAATGCCGGAAGATGCTGGGCGGAACCATGTGTCCCAGTTTTAAGGCTACCCGGGATGAGGAACATTCCACCCGGGGCAGGGCCAACGCATTGAGGTTGGCCATGTCCGGCCAACTCGGACCCGCGGGACTGTCCGGTCAGCGGCTCCACCAGGCGCTGGACCTCTGCCTTTCCTGTAAAGCCTGCAAATCCGAATGTCCCAGCAATGTTGATATGGCCAAAATGAAAAGCGACGTACTCCAGATGTATTATGATAAAAACGGGATCCGCTTGCGGGACAGAATGATCCGGGATTCGGCCAGGGCAGCGGCAAATTTTTCCGGCACTTTTGCAAATCTGGTCAATTCCATGCAAAAAACCTGGATTTTCAGGAATTTTCTGGAGAAGGTTGCCGGGTTCGACAAAAGACGGGTGCTGCCGGAGTATTCCAAAGAGCCGTTTTATCGATGGTTTGGGAAGAAAAACAATAACAGTTTCCGGAGCCCTAAAAAAGTTGTGCTTTTTGCCGACACCTATATGAACTATCATGAACCACAGGTGGGGAAGTCGGCCCTGGCCCTGTTGAATGCCTGTGGATACGAGGTTGTGCTGGCAAATGTGGGCTGTTGTCAGCGGCCAAAAATTTCCCATGGGTTTTTAAGAGAGGCCAAAAACGACGCTTCCCAGACCCTGGAAGGGCTTAGGGGATTTCTGGACCAGGGACTTCCTATCCTGGTGTGCGAGCCCAGTTGTGCCTCCGCCCTGAACGACGATCTTCCCGATCTGATCGAGGATCAGGGGCTGGCGAAGCAACTGCGGGAAAATGTGAAGTTGATTGATGTTTTTCTGTCCCGGGAGGTAGCGTCAGGAAGGCTGCAAAAGCGATTTGAAGCCAATTCGCCGGAAATCCTGATCCATGGGCATTGTCATCAGAAGGCGCTGTACGGTACCCAGGCTATGAAGGCGGTGTTGGCGGGTACACAGAAGGTGAAAGAAATTCCGTCCGGCTGCTGTGGGATGGCCGGTTCATTTGGGTATGAAAAGGAGCATTATGCGCTGTCGGAAAAAATAGGGGAAAGCATTTTGTTTCCGGCGGTCAGAAATATGGATGCCGGGACAACGCTGGTGGCCAACGGCTTTAGCTGCCGCCATCAAATAGAACATTTTACCGGAATAACAGCCAGGCACTGGGTGGAGGTGGTCAGGGTGACAGAAGACCTGACACAAGGGTTGTGACGGCCAGGCTCATAGAGGTCGGATTATTTTAACCAATCACCAGTACAAGGTACGAGGTACAATGTACAAAGTACTAGGTAAGTACCAGAGCCACTGTGACTTAAAAATACCCAATACCCAGTACCCAATACTCAGTACCCAATACTCAATACTAACTACTAATTCATGTCGCTATCTTTACTCTCCTTCCTTGCCCTTTTTCCCATTTTGGTGGTTGCCGTGATGCTGGTTGGCTTCAGGATGCCGGCGCGGGTCACCATGCCTGTCGGCTTTATTATAACCGCCCTGATTGCATTCATCGCCTGGGATTTGTCCATCATAAATATACTGGCTTCCACCATTCAGGGATTGTTTATCACCTTTGACATTTTATACATTGTCTTTGGCGCGATTTTTCTGCTGACCCTGCTAAATTACTCCGGGGCCATCAGCGTGATCCGGCGGGGATTTTCGGACATCAGTCCCGACCGGAGGATACAGGTGGTCATCATTGTCTGGTTGTTTGGCTCCTTCATTGAAGGCGCGGCTGGATTTGGTACCCCTGCGGCTATTGTGGCGCCCTTGTTGGTGGCCATGGGCTTTCCCGCCATGTCCGCCGTGATGCTGGGACTAATGGTGCAAAGTACCCCGGTGACCTTCGGGGCCGTAGGCACGCCTATTTTGGTCGGCGTGAGAGGCGGGTTGCAAGGCATCTACTTCGAAGAGTTTTTGGCTTCAGAGAGCATAAGACTCATAGACTACTTACGAATGGTTACCGTGGATGTGGTTGTGTTCCATACCGTTGCGGGAACCGCGATACCGTTGTTTATGATCTGTATGATGACCAGGTTTTTCGGGCAAAACAAAAGCTGGAAGGAAGGCCTGGCCATTTTTCCTTTTGCAATATTTGGAGGTTTGTCCTTTACCATTCCTTATCTGCTTACCGGCATCTTTCTTGGGCCAGAGTTTCCTTCGCTGCTTGGCTCCTTAGTGGGATTGACCATTGTGGTCACAGCGGCCAAACGGGGTTTCCTTATGCCCAAGAACAACTGGGATTTTCCGGAAAGGAAAACATGGCCCTCGGTTTGGCTCGGTACGCTGAAGGTTAAACTGGATGATGGGCTGACAGAGCTTCCGTTTTCGCTGCTCAAAGCCTGGACGCCCTATTTTTTGGTGGCAGCAATATTGGTGTTGAGCCGCTTACCCCAGCTTCCATTTAAAGAGGCCTTGTCCGGTCTGGCGATAACTTATACGGATATTTTTGGAACCGGTATCTCCGCATCCAGTTCCCCACTTTATCTACCGGGAACCATTTTGATTTTCGTCGGCATGATCACCGTGTTCCTGCACCGCATGAAGCTCCAGGATGTGCGGGCGGCCTTAACCGATAGCAGCAAGATGCTTTTGGGAGCCGGTTTTGTACTGATTTTTACGGTGCCCATGGTCCGTATCTACATCAATTCGGGGTTGAATCCTTCGGAACTTCCCGGAATGCCGGTAGCGATGGCGGAATGGGTGTCCGTTAATGTGGGCGCTGTCTATCCTCTCTTTGCGCCCTCCATTGGTGCGCTGGGTGCCTTTATCGCAGGCAGCAATACCGTCAGTAATCTAATGTTTAGCTTTTTCCAGTTCGGCGTGGCGGAAAGGCTGCTTATGCCCACCGATCTGATGGTGGCCTTGCAGGCTGTGGGGGCCGCTGCGGGCAATATGATTGCCATCCACAACGTGGTGGCTGCGTCGGCCACCGTAGGCTATTTGGGTAAGGAAGGGCTTATCCTCAGAAAGACCATTATCCCAACTTTGTATTATGTCGTTCTGACCGGGCTACTGGGGCTGATCGCCATGGGGTTTTCTTAGTCTGGACCAGGATTGTGTGCAGGATTTTGTATTTGAAATTTTCCATAATTAAAAAGCATGAAAAAATGGACAGACGCAACATGTTGAAAAGCCTGGGTATAGGGGCGGCCGCAGGTACCTTGGGCGTCCTTGGCAGGGCAAATGGAGCAGTGGCGCAGAAATATGAACAGGCGACACAGGGATTGCCTCCTTTGAAAATCACCAATGTAAAAGCCATTGCCTGTGCACCGCATGGCATTGAGCTGATCGTGGTGAAGGTGGAAACCAGTGAACCCGGGCTTTACGGGCTTGGCTGCGCCACTTTCAGGCAGCGGGCCAGGCCGGTGATCTCCGCCGTCAATGACTACCTTCATGATTTTGCCCTGGGCAAGGATCCGGACAGAATAGAAGATATCTGGCAAACGGCGTACGTGAGTTCCTATTGGAGAAACGGACCGGTATTGAACAATGCCCTGAGCGGCTTGGATCAGGCGCTTTGGGATATCAAGGGGAAAAGGGCCAATATGCCCGTCTACCAGTTGCTTGGAGGCAAGGTGCGGTTCGCCATTCCCTTGTACGCCCATGCGGGGGGTAAATCCAAAGAGGAAGTGGCTGAAGATGTGACCAGGTATATGGAGGAGGGCTATCGGCATGTCCG
>DATGOS010000258.1:0-10592 GCA_035305725.1 Cyclobacteriaceae bacterium | reverse complement strand
CACCGTTCTTTTTATCAATTGGTCCTGTTCAAGCTCCCTCAGTTGTTTGGCCAAAACTTTGGGAGTAATTCCGGGAATACTACCCTGTATATCCGTGAAGCGTTCATTTCCAGCGGCAATGGAGATGACAATGAGTAATTTCCACTTGCCGCTAATTACATCAAGGGCATCCCGCACAGGCTTCACCGTCTCCTGACAGCACAGGTGTCTTTTCTTTGCAGCCATCGTGTTTCTCTAGTAGTTTCCTTTAGTGTATTACTATACAAAGTATAGCAAATTTTTGTATATTTGCAAATAGCCCGTGCCAACGGGAATTAGAATTGGAAAAAGAAAAATAATGAACCACAACAACACAGCATATTCAATTTTGGAACTTGCGCTTGTACCTAAAGGCAGTTCCATAAAAGAGACGCTTAACAATTCACTGGAATTGGCAAAAGTAGCGGAATCCCTGAGCTATGAGCGTTACTGGTTTGCGGAGCACCACAACGCGGAGCATATAGGCAGCAGCGCTACCTCCCTGTTAATCGGTTATGTTGCTGAAAATACCCATACCATCAGGGTTGGTTCAGGAGGCGTTATGCTTCCCAACCATTCTCCGCTAATTATCGCGGAGCAGTTTGGAACCCTGGCCCATCTTTATCCCAACCGCATTGACCTGGGGCTGGGAAGAGCGCCAGGTACCGATCCCCAAACAGCCCAGGCCATCCGGTCGGATTTTATGCAGATGGCACATGCTTTTCCGCAGGAAGTAGAAAAGCTCCAAACCTATTTTTCTCCCGAAAACAAGAGTGCAAAAGTAAGGGCAGCCATTGCGGAGGGGCAAAACGTACCGTTCTACATCCTGGGATCCAGTACAGACAGTGCTTACCTGGCGGCTAGAAAAGGATTGCCCTATGCTTTCGCCAGCCACTTTGCTACCGCGCATTTGTTCAACGCGCTAAAAATTTACCATGAACAGTTTCAACCATCCCAACATCTGCAACAGCCGTATACCATGGCCGGGGTAAACGTGGTGGTGGCGGATACCGACGAAGAAGCCGAAAGGTTGTTCACCACCTTAATCAGGATGTTTGTGGGGGTGTTAACCGGCGCTAAGGATCCTTTGCAGCCACCAACAGCATTTACAGAAGAGCTAAAACAAATGTTTGAGCATCCTTCAGTTTATCAAATGCTGAGGTATTCTTTTGTGGGAAGTAAAGAAACGGTAAAAAAGCAGATAGAAAGTTTTCTTAAAGATACCCAGGTGAACGAACTCATTATCGTCTCGACCATGTATTCCATCGAAGACCGTATAAAGTCCGTCAAGCTATTTGCGGAAGTGATGAAAGAGATAAACGGTGCCCGGGTAAAAAGCATTGGACGTTAATTGCGGATCTTTCCTCCAGACGCCTTGATCAATGCAAGGGTATAAAGTACCTGTTGGCCTTTTAGGTTCACCGCCTGCCTTTCCAGCTCAAGGGCAGTCCGTTCAGCGTCTATCGCTTCCAAAAAAGACGTCAGGCCTTTTATGTAAAGTTCCCTGGCGTACAGGCGCGTTGTCTGGGCGGATTGTAGTGCCTGTTGTTGTACCTGAACCTGTCTGGACAGTACCTCCAGGTTGTCAACTGCCGATTTAACTTCCCGAAGTGCTGTCAGATAATGCTGCTGAAAGCCGGATTCCGCCATTTCCACCTGCCTTTGCGCAATGGCAATTTGGCTTTGATTTCTGAATCCCTCGAAGAGGGGTAGTGAAATACTTGCGCCCAGCAAATAGGTACCACTGGTACTACTGAATACCTGGCTTACTTCACGGGATAGAAATCCCGCTGAGCCCAAAAGGTGCAGACGCGGCAAGCGCGCCGCTTTTTGGACTGCTACCTGGGAATTGGTGGATGCCAGCATCCTTTCCGCTTGTCGCAGGTCCGGCCGGTTAAGCGCCAGTTCCGCCTCCGCAGGAACCGGGATCCGGGGAAGCATCAGCGGTAACTGACCTTTTTCGATACTTATGTCAGCAGGGTTGATCCCCAGCAAAACGGCAAGCGAAAGTTCCATTTCTTTCCTGCTCCTGTTGAGTTCCTCCAGTTGGACCATCGCGTTGGCCACTTCCGTTTCCGCCCGTTGTACATCCATATGGGATACAAGTCCGGCCGCATAGCGCGCTTCGGCAATTTTCAGGGTGGAGTCCCTCAGGCTGATTCCTCTTTGGACAACAGCCTGTTCAGCGTCTACCGTCCGGAGCAGAAAATAAAACCGTGCGATCTCGGAAGATAGGCTCAGGGCCACAGCCTGCATTTCAGCCTCCGTGGCTTCCTTAAGATGGGTTTCACCCTTTACCTGTCGCTTGATTCTTTGCCACAGGTCCAATTCATAGCTCAAGTCCAGCGGGACCTGGTAGGTTTGCAGGGAAAAGCGTTGCAGTTCCCGCCCTTCCTCCATGGCCGTTGTTGTGGGACGGTTGGGAGAGAGGCTTTGGCTGGCAAAATAAGGATTAAGATGAATGGAAGGGTATTGATGGGATTGTGCGAGTCTTATACGGGCCCGGGCTTCCTCTACCCGCGCAAGCATTATCTGAAGGTCCAGGTTCCGCTGCAGCCCCAGGCTTTCCAGGGAATCCAGCAAAGGATCATCGAAAACCGTCCACCACGATTCAATACACGGGTGCTCGCCTTCGTCAATAGGGCGGATTTGTGCCGATGCCGGAAGCAGTCCCGCTCCAAGAATAAGAAAAACATTGATCCCAATGAATAATTTCATGAATACCGGGTTATTTCTTGACTAAGGCAGCCGCAAACTGCACCAACTGGCCCTCCTGCAAATAGTCCGCCGGATTGGTCACGATTTTTTCATCACCCACAAGTCCACGGATCACTTCTACCGCTGTTCCATAATCTTTACCAATTTCTATGGGACGATAGCGAATGAGTTGGTCAGGACCGACCACAGCCACCTGGGGCCCCTCAGGTTTGATGACCAATGTATTGGCGGGAATAACAATGGGGGCGGTGCTGGGCTTGATTCTGAAGCTGACCTGGCCATACAGACCTGACATCAGGTCCCGCGCCAGATTAGGAATCACAACTTCCGTCAATAGTGTCCTTGACTCCGGGCGCAGGACACCCGAGGTTCGGATCACCGTCCCGTTAAACACCTGATCGGGAAGTTCCGGTACCGTTACATGCACGGGCTGTCCAATGTGTATGGAACGATAATAGGATTGGGGCACATCGATTAAGACGCGAAGGGTATCTGTCTGGGCGAGGGTAAACAAGGGTAACGAGGTACCCGTGTTCATCATGGCACCGATTTCAACATTACGGGTCGTAATCACGCCGGCAAAAGGTGCCCGGATTTCCTGAAGTTTTTGCAGCGCCTCCAACCGCCGGACGATGGCGGTGTTAATTTCGTAAGTTGCATTGCGGCTGTCCAGGTCCTGCTGTGCGACTGCCCCTACCAAAGCCACGCTGCGGGACCTTTCCAGGTTGCTCTCCGCCAGTTTTTGTTCGGCTTTTGCCCGCATTAGTTCCTGGTCCAGTTCGGGGGCATCAATGGTGGCCAAAAGCTGTCCTGCCCGTACCTCTGATCCTATATCCACCAGACGGCTTTTCAGGTAGCCGTCCGTACGGGCGAACAGCCCGGTTTCCCGGTAGGGTTGTATCTGACCAGGGAGCGAGAGATAGGTGGAATCCTCGATCCTGGTCACCGTGATGACGTTCACTTGTGGAATACGGTTTTCCTCCGCCTCTACGGCTGCCTGCAGTTCTTTATGAATGGCCAGTCGCGGCAGTATCCCAAGAAATACAAACAGGAGCATCAAGCCGGTTGGGACAATCCATAACCAGTATTTTTGCTTCATTTTTTTTCGGTTATTAATAAATAATTTTCTATACTGTTGCTTTTTGCAGGCTTCTTTTCCTTTTGGCCACAACGCTGAACACCACCGGCACAAACAGCAGGGTGGTCACTGTAGCCATGACCAGTCCTCCGATCACTGCTCTTCCCAGGGGGGCGTTCTGTTCACCTCCCTCTCCCAGTCCCAAAGACATGGGTAACATGCCGATGATCATGGCAATGGCGGTCATTAATATAGGACGTAGCCGGGTTTTACCCGCTTCCATGGCACATTGTAAGGGGGTTAATTTACCTTCCTGCAGGGTGTCGGAAGCAAAATTTACCATCAAAATACTGTTGGCGGTAGCCACCCCCACACTCATAATGGCACCCATCAGGGAGGGGATGCTAAAAGGCGTATGGGTCAGGAAGAGCAACCAAACCATGCCGCACATGGCTCCCGGCAAGGCCGTGATAATGATGAACGGCAAGCGGAACGACTGATAGTTCACCACCATCAGGAAATACACCATCAGGGAGGCAAAGACCAAACCCAAGCCGAGGCGGTTAAAGGCGCTGTTCATGCTCTCCAGCTGCCCGCTCACGATAATTTGGTTTCCCGGTTTCAGCTGTTCCTGGTACTTCGCTGCCAGGTCTCTTATTTTGCCCGAGACTGAACCAAGGTCTGTTTTTTCCACTGAAGCATACACATCGTACACCAACTCCGTATTGGTCCTGTTGATGATGACGGGAGCGGCCCGGCGTTGCAGGCTGGTAATGTTGGCGAGCATCTGCGGGCTGGCATCGCCTTCATTCAACACCATGGGCGTTTGGAGTAGCTTGTCAATAGATGCCAGTCTATAGGGAGGAGTCTGCACGGTGATCTGGTAGGGATAGCCGCTTTTCGGATCAGACCAGTAACTGGGTTGAACCTGCGCAGATCCACTTAGGGAGATCATCAGGTTAGTGGCCGCCTGCCGTTCCGTCAGGCCAAGTTGGATGGCTCTTTCCCTGTCCACTTCCAGGAATAATTCCGGCGCGTTCAGCACCTGGTGCAGGCGGGCATCTACAATCCCGGGAATCAAAGCCAGGTCCTTTCGGATGGCTTTCGCAATCTCGAGGTTATGTTCATTATCCGTCCCTACCACCTGCACGTCAATGGTAGCGGTAAGGCCAAAATTCAGAATCTGGGTGACAATGTCGGCAGGCTGATAAAAAAAGCTGAGCTCCGGCATTTTTTCCCGTAAAATCTCCCGCAGCTTTCTGGTGTAGTACAGGGTCGGTTGGGTTTTGTCTTTCGAAAGGGCCACCATCAGCTCCGCGTCTTCAACACCGATAGTGGCGTTGTCCATAAAGGTCATGTTGTAGGCATCCCCTGCAAAACCGATGACGCTGATGATAGAGGCAATTTCTTCCCTGGGAATATTTTCCCTGATAATTTTTTCCACCTGGGCGGTCAGCCGCTCCGTCTCTTCCAGACGGGTTCCGGCAGGCGCACGGATATGCAGCCGAAACTGTCCCGCATCAACACTGGGAAAAAAATCTCTTCCGACAAAGGGGATCAAACCCGCAGTGAAAACCAATACCACGATAAATATCCACAATATTTGCCGGCGATGCGTCAATGCCCAGCCCAGCAGGTTTAGGTAACCGGTCCGCAGCTTTTCAAATCCGCGGTTAAAGGCAGCATGAATGCTGTTGAACTTAGTGGGAGACGCTGCGGAATGCTCTTCGGCGGGCAGAAGCAGATCTGCCATCATCGGCACCAGGGTCCGCGAAAGCAGGTAAGAGGCCAGCATGGCAAATACAATGGCCAGGGCCATGGGGCTGAACAAAAAATAAGCCGGACCGTCCAAAAACAATACGGATACAAACACAATGCAAATGGTCAGGGTTGCCACCAGGGTGGGCGTGGCAATTTGCCTGGCGCCCTCAAGGATGGCCTGGCGCAGCGGAAGCCCCAACTGCTGGTTGCGGTGAATGTTTTCTATGGTAACGGTGGCGTCATCCACGAGGATGCCAATGGCCAGGGCCAAACCGCTTAAGGTCATGATATTCATGGAATGGCCCAGAAAGTACATGACGACCAATGCGCTGAGGATTGACAGCGGGATGGAAATGGCCACGATCAGGGTACTGCGCCAGCTCCCCAGGAACAGCAGAATCATGGTTGCGGTCAGCATGGCGGCAATAATTCCCTCTATGACCACACCTTTGATGGAGGCTTTCACAAAAACCGACTGGTCGGACATTTCCGTGATCTGCAGGCTCTCTGGAGCCGCTGCCCTGATCTCCTGCAGTTTTTCCCTGACCGCCTCTACCACGGCCGTGGTAGAGGCGTTTCCGGATTTTGTAATACTCACCAGGGTTCCTTTTACCCCGGCTTGTTTGACAATATTGGTCTGAATATCCGACCCGTCATGTACAAAGGCCACATCCCGCATATAGATGGTCACTCCGTTTACGGTTTTGACCGGAATATCATTGAGCGCGGCCAACATACTCGGTCTGGAGTTGAGCCGTACCGCATATTGCTGTTGCCCGAACTTCGCGGTACCACCCGGCAGCGTGAGGTTTTGGGCAGAAACCGCATTGACCACATCTTCCGGGGTCACGCCCCGCGAGAGCATCTGGTCGGGGTCAAGGTCTACCTGAATCAGCCGGCTTTTGCCTCCAAAAGGATTGGACATGCGCGTTCCCCGTACGGTTTTAAGTTTAGGCCGGATGCGGGTGCGGACATAGTCATAGACCTGGGATTCGGAAAGGCTGTCGGAAGAAAAACCAAGCTGTAATATAGGAACGTCAGTGGCATTGTACCTAAAAATAAAGGGAGGCTGCGTCCCTACCGGCATACGGCGGAGGATGGACTGGGAACTGGCCGAGGCTTGTGTGACCGCCTCTTCAATTTTGACATCCGGTTGAAAAAAAATTTTAACCACCGCCACGCCGTTGTGGGTTTGGGACTCAATCTTACGGACATTACTTACATTGCTGGAAATGGTACTCTCGCTCCAGTTGGTGATCATTTTGTCCATTTCCTCGGTCGACAACCCTTTGTAGGTCCAGATGACGTTGACCACGGGAATGTTGATGTTTGGGAAGATATCCGTAGGTGTCCTGATTATGGAAAGCGTTCCCAAAATTATAATCAGCAAGGCCATGACTGCGATGGTATATGGCCGGTTTAGCGCTAATCTGACTATCCACATGGGTACTTGGGGAATTGTCCAAACCCATCAATCCTGTAATTGTGGCACCTGTGGGGCGGCGCCTGGCTCGCATTCATAAAGGGAAATCTTTGTATTGAATTTTTGCTTTAAATATAGATTAAATAATTTAAACCATCAGCTCAAATTTTTTCGTGAAGCGAAAATTCAACTTTGCCCAAAATATTTCCCGTCCATAAATCTTATGACGGCCTGTGTAGGATACCTTAGCATGATGCTAAATGCGGAAAAAAAGCTCTGGAAAACAAGGATTTTCAATGCCAAAATATCACAGGAATCGTTTATTTTTGGCCGGATACGGTCTGATGGGAAAAATGAAAACATCAAAAATCTACTGGAGTAAAAGGGTTGATGAAATTAACTCTTAATTGTTACATCGAAAGTCTGTGCCAGTGGACTGGTTTTTGAAGGGAAGATCCGTAACCATGTCTACAAATTAAAGCCTATTATGTCCTTACAATCAACCATCATTGCTGACTTGCATGCTGCCCCGGCCATTATTCCGGAGGAGGAAATCCGTAAACGCGTGGAATTTCTCAAACATTATCTACTTCATGCCAGAGCAAAGGGCTATGTGTTGGGAATTTCGGGGGGGCAGGACTCCACCCTGGCCGGGAAACTGGCTCAGATGGCCGTGGATGAGTTAAGGGAAGAACGCCCCGACAGCACTTATGCTTTCCATGCGGTGCGGCTCCCTTACGGGAACCAACTGGATGAAGCGGATGCCCAGGAGGCACTGCGTTTTATTAAACCGACCAATACCATTACCGTAAATATAAAACCGGCCGTGGATGCTTCGGCGTCAGCGTTTGAAGCCGCTACTGGTTTGAGGCTGTCGGGCTTTGACAAAGGGAACACCAAAGCCCGCGAGCGGATGAAGGTGCAATACGATATTGCGGCACATTTTTCCTGCCTGGTCATAGGAACAGACCATGCAGCGGAAGCCATCACCGGGTTTTTTACCAAAAATGGGGATGGGGCCTGCGACGTTGCCCCCCTGTATGGCTTAAACAAAAGGCAGGGCAAGGCGTTGTTAAAATTCCTGGCGGCACCGGAGCGGCTTTATCTAAAAATACCAACGGCGGACCTGGAAGACGAACATCCCGGACTTCCTGATGAGGTCGCCCTCGGGATTACTTACCAAAGCCTGGACGATTATCTGGAAGGGAAGACGGTGGATCCGATGGTCAGGGAACGGATTGAATCCGGATACTTAAAGACCATGCACAAGCGTCAGCCGCCTGTCACCGTCTTTGACACCTGGTGGAAGCCTTCGTGAAACCGGTTTTTCAAAGCGTTTGCTATTGACCTTCAATATTTGGGGAAAGGGATACTACAAGTGGTATTGTTCCTTTTCGCTGACCAGTCCTCCCTCCACTTCCAGCCGTCGACTGTACCCAAAGCCGGAGGCATGTACATGTTCGGCAAAAACAATTGTTTGTTCCCTGAGGGTTTCCATCAAAGCGGTGAGACCTTCATGGGCGGAGGCATCCAGGTTTGCCCAGGGTTCATCCCAGACCAATAGGCCGGGTTCTCCGACCAGTGAAGAAATGATGCCCAGTTTTTGGCGGTTTCCGGCGGACAGTTCCCGGATCAATTTCTTCTGGAACAGGTCAAATTCCAGCCGTTCCGTCGCTTCCTTCATCAAAGGGTTTACCAGGGCTCCCCGGACCCTCTTGACTTTTCCCATATAAATCAGATGTTCCATGGGATTAAGGAAAGGGACCAAAAAATAAGGATCAAGATAGGCCCCGGTTTTTTTCTGCCAGCCATCGCCGGTATTCAACTTTCCCATGATATGGATTTCGCCTTTTCTGTTTTTGACCAGGTCGAGGATGGCATACAGCAACACAGACTTCCCGGCGCCGTTTTTGCCGGTCACCAGCACTTTTTCTCCCGGATCGATACGGATGTGGCCCGGAAAGCTCAGCTGAAAGTCATTGACCTTGATGGAGAGGTTGTGTAGGGATAGCATAACTGGCGTTTTTGAGGTTTCTCACAGTGGCTTCCACCATTATGGGTTTAATAAGCAACCATGCAATGAGACCAACGATCAGTAATCCCGCCGGTCCATAGCGAGACAAACCAGAGAGGTAGTGGATCAAAAGGTACAAAAGGATGTTGGCCAGCACAATGAGGATATGCCCCGGGGGCTGCTTGATTATTTCAAACCGGTCTTCGTACCAGTCCACTTTTCTTAACCAATGGGAACATAGCCACAAGGTCATGAGATTTCCAGGGACTGCTGCATAGATCCAGGACACGAATAATACATTAAAGTCCGTTTGCCCCAGGATAAAATAAAAAATCGAAGCTGAAACCATGAATGCCAGCGTGGGGTACAGCATATTCACAAGAAGTTTTGTTTTTACCATCTCGCTAAAATACCCACTGTCTTGGAGCGACAACCTGGCGAAGCAACTTTCCCAACTAAAAGAATAAATGCTGTAAATATTCAGGGGGCCACCCAGGGCAAAAAATGCCGCCAGGACGATTTCAACTGGCATGTGGAACCCGGCTTGTTCAATTAAAAACACCTGCATTCCACCAACCAATGATGCCCCGACCGACGAATAAAAATATACCCGGCTTACCTTGTTTCTATCCAATATAAGCCACTCGTATTTCAACATGTCCTTATCGTTACATCAAAAAGAGCTTCCTTTTCACCAAGAAACTAAACAGTATGAATTGCGCCAGTAAACAGACAAAAAGGATATATACTGTCGTATCCCTTGCCGCCAGGCTAATGCCGCTTAGGGCAATGGCAAAAATCACCACAGACCCTAACATTCCCCAACTTCCCTTCCGGGAAAACACCAGCAGCACAAACGCAAGCATGCTGTCCAACAGGGACAAAACCATACCCATCAGCAGGAAAAGGAGGATCTCCCAGGGATTTGGCACGAATGCGGTTGCGAAAACCAACCCGGCAAACAGCAAAAGCAGGGTGAGGTCCCAAAACAGCAGTCCCATAAAGTAACGCCAAAGCCTGCGTTTCGATAGATATATCCTCACCAGATGCTTCAACCACAACAGCGGCGTGGGGGGATAAAGGATTTTCACAGGCAAATCCAGCAATATATAAATATAGAAAAACCAGCTCATTCTCCAATCCCCACTGAGGCCAAACACCAGGACCAGGGAAAATCTGAGCAATGCAAGGACAGCAAGCCCTATTCCCCGGCCCAGATAAAGCCAATTTCATTGAACAGGCACGTCAAAAAAAATCCAGCAGTTCCTTGCGACAGAAAAACAATCTGATTAACTTTGAAATAAAAAGTACTTTTTATATGAAAGACAGCAGGGATTACATCCGGGATATTGCCGAGATTCGTGCCATGATGGAGCGTTCTTCCAAATTTCTGTCGCTCTCGGGCGGGGCAGGCATTATGGCCGGAATTTATGCCCTGCTTGGGGTTTATATTGCCTATGAAGTACTGGGATTCAATCCGGATGAGGCTTCTTACGACAGCTCCTCCGGAAATTATTTTTCCAGGATGCCGGAGCTTATCCTTTTGGCTTTTATTATTCTGTTGCTTGCTTTGGGCACGG
>DATGOS010000257.1:0-4506 GCA_035305725.1 Cyclobacteriaceae bacterium | reverse complement strand
CTGTGGGCGGACCAGCCTGTACCCCTGACGGCAACTGCGAATATATCTTAAAATACGATATGATGAAAAAAATTAAATTCGGTCAATCAGTCCTTCAAGTTTCCCCCATTTCCTTTGGCGGGAACGTCTTTGGATGGACTTTAGATGAAAAGAAGTCCTTTGAGATCGTGGATATCATGGTAGCGTCCGGCATTAATTTTATTGATACCGCAGACACCTATTCCCGGTGGGCTCCCGGCAACCAGGGGGGAGAGTCGGAAACCATCATCGGAAAATGGATGAAAGAAAGAGGAAACAGGAACGATCTGGTGATCGCTACCAAGCTGGGCGGCGATATGGGCGATGGCAAAAAAGGCCTGAGTGCCAAATACGTCGAAGAAGCCGTGGAAGCTTCCCTCAAAAGACTCAACATAGACCATATCGACCTTTATCAGCCGCATTACGACGATCCTGATACGCCGGTAGCGGAAACCATGGAAGCTTTGAACAAGTTGATCAAGGCGGGGAAAGTCCGGCATATCGGAACCTCCAACCTAAGTGCGGAGCGGATCGCCGATTCCAATCAATATGCCCGGGACAACAAACTTGAGCCGTATATCAGTTTACAGCCGCTATATAACTTATATAACAGAGAAAAGCTGGAGAAAGAGTACCTTCCGCTAATTGAGAAATCCGACTTCGCGGTCATCCCTTATTACGCTTTGGCCAGCGGCTTCCTGACCGGAAAATACAGGGGCGAGGAAGACCAGAACAAAAGCCCCCGAGGTGGCGGGATGAAGCAGTATTTCAACGACCGTGGCTGGGCCATATTGAAAGCCATGGATGAAGTGTCGGAAGAAATCAATGCCCCCCTGGCGCAGATAGCCATTGCCTGGCAGCTTCACAAACCGTTTGTCACTGCCCCGATCGCCAGTGCAACCAGCGAAGCCCAGGTGAGGGATCTGGTAGCGGCTGCTTCCCTGGAGCTTTCCGCTGAACAGATGGAGAAGCTGGATAAGGCAAGTGCGGTCGGTTAAAAAGCATTGTTCAACCCAGTTGCAGAAAATTATTGATAAAATTAAAGGCTGTCGGAATGATTCGACAGCCTTTATTCTTATCCGTAAATTCAAACTGCACGATGTGAATATTTCGGTAACTGGAGACCAGGTGACAAACTCCACGTTAGATCATCTTCTTTTTCTTCAATATCGTATTTTTATAAAGATCTTCAATCGGAAAGCACATCTCAAAATCATTCCAGTCTACATAAGCTATAACTTTTGGGTAATCCTTTCAAATTTGAGATCTTTATGATAGACAAAGTAGTCTACCCATTAACTTGGCAAGGCAAGGCGGATAAGTCAGGATTAATTTAGGCATTGTTTTTTTAAGACTGTATAATCGGGGAGACCTCTCCTTCAAAAGAAGGGACAAAAAGCTGGTCTTCGAACCGAACCTGTTTCCCTCCAAGGTGATCCAGTTCGTAAAAAAGATGAACCAGTTCGGCTCCAAATAGGACCAGTTCACAAAAAAGAATAACCAGTTCGGCTCGGAATAGAACCAGTTGGCAAAAAAGACGAACCAGTTCCCTTCCGGGCCTAACCAGTTGGCAAAAAAGAGTAACTAGTTCGCAAAAAAGGGAAACCAGTTCGTCTTTGGGGTTGGGGGGGTACTTTGGAGGTACCCCTCCCCCTCTGAGGTACCCATAGCAGCATTTTTACATTTATTGAAAGGGAGTCCGACAATTAAAGGTAAAAACAGGGATTATCTCTAAATCAGGAAGATATGGAGGAACGTTTGCCCACAAAGATATCGCCTTTGAATTTGCTTCCTGGATTTCAATCGAATTCAAACTATCTTCCACCATACCGTTTCCCATCCGCCCTTCCCTTTATTGCATATCGCAAGAACTTTCCCTTATTTTGAACCGAATTCATTTTATTTATCAAAAAATTTGCCGGTCCGTCTCCAAACACTGTGCTGCCTCCTGCTTTATGTAGGGATAATGGCCTGTTCCCCCTCCAAACATGAGGAGGCGCTGGCGGGCCTGGAGCGGGTTCCTCTTTCCTATGCCAAAGGTTTTGGCATCTGGCAGGGCGAGGGGTATAAAGTGGTGGAGGTGAGTCAGGCATATCCCGGCAAGCATGAACCTTTCCGTTACCTGGTCCTGGAAGAGGGACAGCCAGATTATGATCCCGGAGATTATGATGCCGTGGTTACCCTTCCCTTAAACAGCATCGTGCTGACTTCTACCACCCAGGTGCCGCATCTCGATTTACTTGGCATTTCCGGGTTGATGACAGGCTTCGCCAATACGGACCTGATTTCCTCTGCGGCCATGCGCAGGCATATAGAAAGCGGCGCGGTGAAGGATCTGGGAAAAGGCGTGCTGCCCAATATCGAAACGCTGATCGCACTGGACCCTGACCTGATGGTGGTGTCCACGATGGGAGACAACCTGCAACTGGTGTCATTATTGGATAAGGCAGGAATTCCGGCCGTGCTCAATGGGGAATATACGGAGCAAGATCCTTTGGGTCGGGCAGAATGGATAAAATTTACCGGTGCCGTCACGGGCAGGTACGCGGAATCGGTAGAAGTTTTCGAGGAAATTGAATCGGAATATGTAAATCTGAAAGGAAATATTGCCGCGGCTACTATAGCGCACAAGCCGACCGTGATGGCGGGGGTGATGTACAATGACATTTGGTACGCACCGGCGGCCAGTAGCTGGGCTACTTTCTTCCTCAGGGATGCGGGTGGGGATTATATATTTAAAGACGAAACGGGCACAGGGAGTCTGCAGCTAAGTTATGAATTTGTGCTTGACCGGGCCATTGACGCGGAATATTGGATCGGTGCGGCTGATTTCACAGACCTTCAGCATATGAAAGAAGTTGATCCGAGATACGGCCATTTCAAAGCCTTTAAAAAGGGAGAGGTATATACTTTTACCAAAAAGAAAGGCCCCACCGGCGGACTGGAGTATTTTGAGCTGGGCTACATGCGGCCGGATATTATTTTAAAGGATCTGGTAAAAATTCTTCATCCTGAATTTTTACCGGATTATGAACCCTATTTTTACGAAAAATTAAACTAAGCACCAATTGGCTTTTTTTGGGAAACATAGGACAGGTATGGCCATCACAGCAGGATGCTTGTTGCTGCTGGTGCTGTACCTGATCAATATTTCCATAGGGTCTGTGCTTATACCACCGTTGGAAATACTGGGTGGACTATTCGGTAGAGAATTCTCCAAAGCCTCCTGGGAAACCATCGTGTTTGAATACCGGGTTCCCAAGGCACTTACCGCAATGCTGGCCGGGGTAGCGCTGTCCCTTAGCGGTCTTCAAATGCAGACCTTTTTCAGAAACCCTCTGGCGGGACCCTATGTGCTGGGCATCAGCTCGGGCGCGGGCCTGGGGGTAGCGGTTTTGATCCTGAGTGGAAGCGCCTTCGGCTGGAACTTACTAAGCGGGGACGTATGGGGCATCTGGAGTACCATTATTGCCGCGAGCCTGGGCGCGATGCTGGTGCTGGTTTTGATGAGCCTTATGGCCTGGCGGGTCCGGGACAGCATGACCTTATTGATCATTGGCCTTATGTTTGGCAGCGCCACCGGGGCCGTGATCAGTGTGCTCTCGTACTTTGGCGGAGCGGAAGAGTTAAAAATTTTTACGGTCTGGTCGATGGGGAGCCTGGGGGCAACCGGATCACAGCAGTTGCCCGTCTTTTTTTTTGCATGCCTGCTGGGTATGGTTCCGCTGTTGTTTTTCATAAAATCCTACAACGCCATGCTGTTGGGTGAAGGGTATGCGGAAAGCATGGGGGTCAATCTTTACCGGCTGCGCTGGGCCATGATCCTGAGTACGGGAATCCTGGCGGGCAGTGCCACGGCGTTTTGCGGGCCCCTGGCCTTTATCGGGATTGCGGTACCGCATCTGGCCCGTATGGTGTTCCGCACAGCGGACCACCGGGTGCTGTTCCCGGCTTCGGCCCTGATTGGGGCGGGTTTTTTGCTGGTCTGTGACAGTGTCAGCCAGTGGCCCGGCTCGGCGGAAACGCTTCCCATCAACGCGGTCACTTCGCTCTTTGGCGCCCCTTTGGTCATATGGCTGATTTTGAACAGGAACTTTAGCCGCGATTTCTGATGCAAAACCGTCCAGCCATCATAGAAACAAAAGGACTTGCCCTTGGATATAAAAAGGCCAAAACCATCCAATGGGTTGCTGAAGGTATTTCCTTTTCGCTGGGTTCGGGAGAACTCACCTGCGTATTGGGCCCCAACGGGGTGGGAAAATCCAGCCTGATCAGGGCCATTCTCGGCCAGGGTGTGCACACCAGGGGCGGAATATATTTTCAAGGGAAGCCGATCCGGAGTTTCAGCCCCCAGTCCCTGGCCAGAAGCATCAGCGTGGTACTGACGGACCGCTTCAGTGCCGGCAACCTAGCCGTAAAGCAGTTGGTTGCCTTGGGACGAATCCCTTTTACCAACTGGCTGGGCAGCCTTGCCCCGGAAGATGAAGC
>DATGOS010000256.1:0-7242 GCA_035305725.1 Cyclobacteriaceae bacterium | reverse complement strand
GTGGAAAACCTGCACTTCAAAGGCGCCAATAAAGACGCGGTACACATCACCGGTGGCTCCAACATCACCTTTGACCAGGTAGACATTGAAAACTCCGGTGAAAACGGCCTGGTGGCCCTGAGCGTGCTGCAACTGGTTATCGAAAACAGCAAGGTGAAAGACAGTTTTAACAACGGGCTTAATTTGCGGTACGGCAATACCGGCGCCATCATCCGGGGCAACACCATAGAAAACTCTGCGGTCTTCCCCGGCACGAACCAAAACGCGGACGGCACCGGCATCGGCATCTTCGCCACACAGGACAATACCATCATAGAAAACAACGTGGTGAAAAATTCAGGATACAACGGTGTATATTTCGGTGGAAACAACTCAGTTGTTAAAAACAACCTGATTGATACATTTTGCATCAACAAAAGTGACGGGGGCGGAATCTACACGTTTGATATCTCCTCCACGACGCACTACAAGAACAGAAAGATCACCGGCAACATTATCCTGAACGCAGTAGGGAGCTGGGGAGGTGTGGATAGCAAATCCGTTAATTTCAAACCGCTGGCCAACGGGATCTTCCTGGACGACAATTCTAGCGGAATTGAAATCACCGGGAATACCGTGGCCGGGGCCGCAAACGCCGCCATCAACATGTCCAACGTCAGCAATATAATCATAAAGAACAATACTTTTTTTGATGGGACAGCCCAGCTCGCCATGTCAAACAACAAACTGGGTCGTGATTTACGGAATGTCACTGTAGAAGAAAACGTACTATTTTCCAAATACAATGACCAAAAGTCTTACAACATAGAATCCCATAAGAATGATCTCCCCTCGATGGCCAACTTTGACCGCAACTACTTTTTTAGGCCCTTTGGTGATGGGCACAGCATATTTTCCCGTCACGAAGTTTCCGGAAAGAGGATAGAAAAAATAGAAGACCTGGAAGCCTGGAATAAATCTTTTGGAAAGGACAAAAATTCCAAAAGCCATGGAGTCGAGTTGGAAAAATATACTGTCAAAAGAACTGTAGGTTCCAACATTTTCGGAAACGGGAAATTTACTTCTAATACTTTGGGAATAGACGTTTTTGAGGGAGGGAAGGGTACCTGGATATCCAACAAGATTGACGGCGGAACCCTTATGGTTGAGGCGCCGAAAAGTTCTGCTGCTTTAATCGTATTGGGTAAGGTAAAAAAGGACAAAACGTATCTGGTGCGGTTCAAAAGCATCTCCAATAAGAAGGCAACGCTGAGGGCATATCTTCGTTACAAAGACAGCCCCTGGGAAATAATTTCTCCTATTACAAGCTTTACCTTAAATCCCGGCATCACGGAATACCAGACGCTTTTTCAGCCTTATGTGGATGTGGACAACGCCGTGATCAGGTTTGATACCGAAGACGCAGGCCTGGTCTACTGGATGGACGATCTGGAAGTTCTGGAAGCGGAAGTGGAAATGGTAGATCCCAGCGAAAAAATTCTGTTCGAATACAATGCCAGCAAAACCGCCAAATCCATCAGTCTGGACGGCATCTATTTGGATGCCAAAAACAACACCCTCAGCGGTAATGTCAGCATTCCTCCTTATGGCTCTTTGGTATTGGTAAAAATTGCCGGGGGAGCCAAAAAAGAAGAGCAAAAACAAGTACAACCCGTTCCCGCAGTGGATGGCTTGTATTTCAACACCACATCAGCCGACAACCTGGAGTTTGGAAACCAGGAGTTCGTAGGCATCGACGCCAAATATCTGGTGACTTCCGGATCAAAAGTGGGCAACTATCCTTCCGGAAGCCCGGAAACCCTTTTCCAGAAAGAGCGCTTCGCGAAAAACGTCGGTTTTAAGATACCGGTGCCCAACGGCAAATACACCGTCAGGACTTATCACAATGAAAACTATTTCGGCGTAGGAGGCCCCAAAGCTAAAGCTGGGCAGCGGGTATTCGATATTCTGCTGAACGGATCCACCGTCAAAAAAGGTCTGGATTTGTATGCCGAAAACAAAAACAAGGAAACCGTCCTGGAATTCGCTGACATCGAAGTGAAAAACGGGTTTCTGGAACTGCAGCTTCTGGCTACAGTCAACAACGCCACCATCTCGGGATTCGCCATCCTTGGCGGCACCATTGACTCCAATCCCAGCGAGAAAGTGACCGTTCCCTCCACAGAGGCCGCGTACTACTACAACACCACTGTCAAAGGTGATCTTGCTGTCGGAAACCAGAAGTTTGCAGCCCTCGACGCAAAATATCTTGTGACTTCCGGATCAAAAGTGGGTAACTATCCTTCCGGAAGCCAGGAGACCCTGTTCCAAAAAGAGCGTTTCGCGAAAAATCTTGGGTTTAAGATCCCGGTGCCCAATGGCAAATACACCGTCAGGACATACCACAACGAAAACTATTTCGGCGTGGGAGGCCCTAAAGCTAAAGCCGGACAGCGGGTATTCAGTGTTCTGGTGAACGGAACTACAGTCAAAAAGAACCTGGATATGTATGCCGAAAACAGGAATAAGGAGACTGTTTTGGAATTTGCTGACATTGAAGTGAAAAACGGTTACCTGGACCTGGAGCTTGTTGCTTCTGTCAACAACGCCACCATATCAGGTCTGGCTATCCTTGGAGGATCTGTTGGTTCCAAACCCAATGAAAAGGTGATCCTTCCCTCCACAGGCACTGCCTACTATTATAATACCACTTCCAACAGCGAGCTCGGTTTTGAAAACCAGAAATTTGCAGCCATCGATGCGAAATACCTGAAGACTTCCGGATCCAAAGTGGGCAACTACCCTTCAGGCAGCCAGGAAACCCTTTTCCAGAAAGAGCGATTCGCCAAAAAACTGGGGTATAAAATCCCCGTGCCCAACGGCAAATACACCGTCAGGACGTACCACAACGAAAACTATTTCGGTGTCGGGGGACCTAAAGCCAAAACAGGCCAGCGGGTGTTCAATATCCTGCTGAACGGAACGACCGTTAAAAAGAACCTGGATTTGTATACCGAGAACAGGAACAAGGAGACAGTTTTGGAATTTGCTGACATTGAAGTGAAGAACGGGTATTTGGAACTGGAATTGATTGCCTCTATCAACAACGCCACCATCTCCGGCCTCGCCATCATCGCACAGGATGGTCAAAGTAATCTCAGGCTGGCCCCTGAAGCAGTCACTACGGAAACTGTCGCTGCAGTAGCATACAAGGAGGAGGCGGTAGTGGAGGAGATATCCATATATCCGAATCCAGCCAGGGATCAGGCCACCCTGGTTGTCAGTGCGGAGATCCGAAACATATTGATCCACGATATGAGTGGCAGGTTAGTCCGGGACTTCGATCCCCAGATGCTAAAAAGCGACCGTGGAAAATATACCATTCCTTTGGTTAACATGCCTCAAGGTTTGTATCTGGTAAGCCTTGCGGGACAGCAGGGAATGATCGAACAGCTAAAGCTTATCGTAAATCCATAAAAAATTAAACCTCCAATAAAATGCCGGGCTGAGCCCGGCATTTTTTTTGCACTTTGTCTGTTTTAAAGGCCAAGAAAGCTTTGAAAATACTTATGTGATCCGGGGAGTTAAGGCCTGTCAACCGCAGTCGTCAAGGAAGCAGAAATGCGCGGCCATTCCGGTACCCTACAACAAAAAGACAGGGTCCGTTACTGAAAACCAGTCGGTTTTGTTATATTTATGGACAAGCCATGTTATGCGGTTTTGAAACCCCATAGACTTTGTCCATCATGAACAGAAGAGAAAATCTCAAATTGTTGTTTACCGGCTCCCTGGCTTCAGGCTTTTTATGGACCACCGCCTGCCAGCCCGGCAGTAGGGATACGCTGCACAAGTCGGTTCTGCCCACCGGCTACGGCAGAACCGCCGCGGAACTGGCACATGACGAAAAGCTGAACACCGCTGTCTTTTTTTCGGAAGAGGAAAGAAAGAAGATAGAAGTGTTGGTGGACTTCATTGTTCCGGCCGATAAGCGCTCCGGTAGCGCCAATGATGCCGGTGTTCCGGACTTTATCGAGTTTATGATGAAGGACATGCCTGCTTACCAGGTACCCATGCGCGGCGGATTAAAATGGCTGGATTACCAGGCCGATGAACGCTTTGGCAGCGACTTTTTGGGATGTAGTGAGCGTCAGCAGCTTCAACTCATTGATGAAATTGCCTACCCCGACCGGGCGCCGACAGATATGGAAGGAGGAGTAAAGTTTTTTAACATGCTGAGAAACCTCACCGTCACCGGCTTCTTTACAAGTGAAATGGGCCTGGCGGATCTGGGCTATGAAGGTAACCGACCCAATGCCTGGGACGGCGTGCCGCAGGAAGTATTGGCAAAATATGGGCTGCAATACGAGGAGAAATACAGGGATGTCTATCTGGATCCGCTCAGCAGGAACAAAATCGCGCAATGGGATGAAGAGGGAAATCTCGTTTAGTAGTATTGGGTAGTGAGTAGTGGGTATTGAGTGTTAGATGAAACATTCTTACGACTCAATTTTCAACATTTAATTTTCTGGTGCCTACCTCAGATAGAAAAAAACGTACGTCGGCTGTATAAAGATGTACAGTTGATTGTTCGAATGCGGACAGACGGACAGCTATTTCGCTCTAAATCATATCGCCTATCATTTTTTTTTAAAAAATTTTTTTCTCTCCCGTTGAGCCACAGGCGATTAAGCTTAGCCATTAAGAGAAAAACAACCTTAAATGTGTACGGAATCGTAACAATAACTGGCAAAATCGTTCGCTTTTGTCATCCCTTCGTGTGCTGTACCGCTTGCCAAAAAAATTCTTTTCCACATCTTTTCAGAAATATTTATTGAGAGGTGCCACGGATCGTTCTACCGGTTTTCATGGTACAGGATTCGTATTTATGCTTTCAAAACAAAACATAAATCCCGAAAACATGAAAACGCTTTTTATTTACCTCTTCAGCTTAGGAATTCCCTTCCTGTCCATTGCCAACCCTATAGAGCCATTAAAAGAACTGACCTCGGTCCGGTGCAAGTACAAAAAGGTTCATGTAACTTTCACTGCCCCCATGGAAAAAGTGTACATCACATTTCTGAACGCGGAAGGGGAACAAGTATCCAGGACCAGGTACAAAACAAAGGAGGCAGTGTCAGTACCGTTTAATCTGTCCAATTTGCCTGTCGGCAATTATCAAATCAAGGTTGAAACCGAGCATGAAACTGAAACTTTCCATATAACCACCTTTGAAAAGCATGAAAAAAAGCCGTTGATGGCCTACGGAAAATTTAAAGACCACAATACCATAAACCTTTTAGTGGTGGGACTCGAAAAACCCGGAGTAACCGTGGAAATTTACAATGAATTTAATCATAAACTGAGTACAGAATTCATTGATGAACCGGAAGGATTCTCTAAAGACTATACCTTCCTCAACCAGAACGCCGGCAAAATATACTTTCATGTGAAGGATAGACAGGGACGGCACAAGGTTGTTCATCCCAGAGCAAAGTAACACGCCCCAAAAACTTCACAGGTTTATGCCAGTGCCCAGCGACCGCCGTGGATCTACCCGGCGGTCGCTGTGTTTTGTGGATGCCGGTCCGCATGCTGTCCTGAACTCATTCCTGAAATTGAAGGTTTTAAGGCTATGCATGAACTGTTGATCAAAAACATGGTTTGCTTCAGGTGTATCCTTGCAGTGGAAAACCTACTGAAGGAGCGGGGAATTACCTTTGAAAAGGTGACGCTGGGGAAGGTGCTTTTACAGAAACCGCTTTCTCCGGATCAGTTCGGGCAATTTGAACAAGGCATCAAATACCTGGGGTTCGAGGTGCTAAAAACAAAAGAGGTACAAAAGATAGAGCAAATCAAAAATCTGTTTCACCAACTGCTGATGGAGGGAGACATTCCGTCATCCCTGGTGGTGTCACAATATATCCGTCAGCATATTCCCTGGGACTATACAAATTTAAGCCAATTGTTCAGCAGCATTGAAGGCATTACCATTGAAAAATACTTTATCAACCTGAAAATAGAAAAATCAAAAGAACTGCTGTTTTACCAGGAGAAAAACATCAGCGAGATCGCATATCAGTTGGGATACAGCAGTGTACAGCATCTTTCCGCGCAGTTTAAGAAAGTCACAGGCATGACGCCTACGGCCTATAAGCAGCTTAAATTGAAGCCCCGCAAAGCCCTGGACCAGATTTAGACTGCACAGGGTATTTTTTTAACCCTGATTATTCTACAGAGGGTGACCCGCATTTGCGGATTTTATTTAGTTTACCCATTTTCCAGTCGGGATTATTTGCCTAACTTGTACAGGCAGATTTCGTAAAAACAACTAAATTGTTGGTAACATGAGGCATATTCTCTTGGTTTTGGCTGTACTCACATTGTTTCCGTCCTGCAGCCAGGACGAAACCCATACCTCCAGGGAGTTGAGGCAGTTGCTGCATTCTGCCAATCCGCAATATCCGTATCAGGGGGAAGTTGTTTTTAAGGAACTGTCATCCGGAGAAATAGAGGTGGCGGTGGAGCTTCACGGCCAACGGGGCAGAGAGCCCTACTATTTTCCGGCACATTTACATTATGGCGCTTACGAGCGTCCTGATGCGCCTATGGCCGCCCTGCTTAATCCCGTGGAGATGAGAACGCTAAAAAGCACCACGGTGATCTCAGAACTGGCTGACGGACAAAAACTGCTCTTTGAAGACCTTGAAAATTTTGACGGGCATGTCAAAATCCACCTGGCTCTGGATGGACCCGACTATCATATCATCCTCGCCGCGGGAAACATAGGGAAGAACGCCGACGGCAATGATCTCAATACGGAAAAAATTGCCGTCTGCGCTCCATATTGATCTTTAAGGGCATGGAGCTTAGTTTGCAACTTCGCCTTATCCTGAGGTTATGCGAAGTCTGTGACTTCGCATTATTCTCCATGCATTCAAAAAACCGTTCGGCGCGAAGGGCCTCGAAATCCCCGCTTCTCCTTCTAAAACAACCTTATCCCAAAGGACAGGATCAACTGGTTCTGCCGTTGGTCCGTGTCAAATCCCGCTATGTCTTTGGAATTCTTTCCGAACGGCCCCTCGTATTTCAAATCGAGGATCATGTTTCCCACATCCACACCTATACCGGCCTGGTAGGCAATGGTAGACTTTTTGTAATCCGGAAGATTCCCGCTGTTGACATCCGAGCTTACCTCGGAATTCAACAAAAAGCTGGCTACGGGCCCGGCCTGGATCCGGAAAACATCAGCAAACTTAAGACCAA
>DATGOS010000255.1:0-5405 GCA_035305725.1 Cyclobacteriaceae bacterium | reverse complement strand
AGGGTTCTCCTGTTTCCCGGTCAAACACGAAAACCAGCCCCTGCTTGGTCACCTGAACCACCGCATCTACATTTTTCCCTTCTCTTTTGACCGTCACCAAATTCGGTGGGGCCGGAATGTCACTGTCTAACAGGTCGTGGTGCACCAACTGATAATGCCATATCCTTTCCCCCGTCTTTGCATCCAACGCCAAAAGGGAATTTGTAAATAAATTGCTCCCCGGACGATCGCCACCATAAAAATCTGGCGCGGCAGAGCCTGTTGGAACGTACACGACTCCCCTTTTCCGGTCTACCGCCATCCCCGCCCAATTGTTTCCGGCACCCACCCGGGTGTTTTTATAGGCATCCTTCGGCCAGGTTTCGTAGCCATATTCTCCGGGATGTGGAATGGTGTGAAAAACCCATTCCAGCTCACCTGTTCTGATATTAAATGCCTGAATGTGGCCCGGTGCAGCATCGGCGCCTTCGGAGAGCCTCAGCGGCATGATTATCAAATCTTCATACACAGCCCCAGGCGTAGTGGACATCACCGTCTTGTCACTCGCTGTAGGCCCCAATCCGGACTTGAGACTTGCGCGGCCGTTTTCCCCAAAGTCAGGCAGTGTCTCACCAGTAAGGGCGCTGACCGCATACAACCATTCTCCATGGGTATACAATATCCTCTGGTCTTCTCCATCCTCCCAATACACCAGTCCGCGGCTTATGCTAAGTTTGCTGTCTTCATCTGCCTCCTTTTTCCAATACTCTTCCCCCGTGGCTGCGTTCAGGGCAAAGGGCAATGCACGTGCAGTCATGCCGTAAAGGGTGCCGTTAACAATAATGGGATTGCACTGATTTTGACCCGTGTCACCGGTATGGTATTGCCAGGCCATCTCAAGACGGGCTACATTTTCGCGGTTAATTTGGGTTAGCGCGGAATAATGGTTACGGTCCGGTCCTCCCAGATACTCCCGCCATTCCTTTGCGGAAGCATCCGGTTTTCTGAAACCGGAAAACCATAACAGTAAACCAAGACAAAGAACCAGGGCTACGGCCAGCGGCAAGATAAACTGCTTCATTTGAATTTATCTTGCCAATGGATCAGGACGCATTTGAAACTGAAAAACTTTGCTGGTAGTACCCTTTCCTCCCTCCATATGAAATGGTGCACGGGTACTGATCGTGGCCCATAGGCCCCTACCTTTCCATCCCGCATCGGGATCGTCAATTCTCCCATCCATCCATTTTGTATAAAAGCCCAGAGGGTAAGGTACCCTTAACACCACCCATTCCCCATCTTTCAGTACCAGCAATCCTTCCGATTCGTTGCCCGTATTGATCGGAATGTTTTCCCCCAATCCGAGCGTATTGAACTGGTCTACCCAGGTGTAATAGCTGGACTCGGCACTTCCGGAATATTCCACACCCTGGAGCTGTGGCAAGGGTTCGGGATAAAAAGTCCAGCCTTCGGGACAATGCTGGCCGGTGGCATCCGGACCGTTTAGCGTTTCGCATTTGCTTCTGTCAAAACTGGCAAGATGGCCGCTGGCAAGGGCCACCCAGGCGACGCCGTTTCTGTCTATGTCCATCCCCCTCGGCGAAAATCCTTCCACCGGCTCCCCCTCATCATCCAGGGGCAGCTCATAATACTCCGCAAGGGCAGTTTCTGTAGGATTTGATCCCGGTATCAAACGGATCAGGGCCCCCGGGTATCCCAGTGTAGACCCCCAAACTGATCCATCCGCGGCCGGGGCAACGGCGTACAACCCGTTCGAAATACGTTTATCCTTGTTGGGATCGACTGGCTCGTTGGGTTCAACATAGTCATCCCGCTTCCCGTTACCGTTGATATCGAGGATGAGCGGCGTCCAACCCTGCGCGGTTTCCTCATCTCCGGTTTCATCGTAGAGTCTGGTATTCAGCCACCCGACTACCGGTCCTCCTCCACTGGTCCAAAGTGTATTGTCCTCATCTTCCGCAAACATTAAATGGTGGGTGCTAAAACCCGTTCCAACGTGAGTATACTCTTTGGTTTTGGGATCATAGACGCCCAAATGCCGCCCTGCCCTTTCCAAGGGAAATATTTTGGCCGAAGGGTGATCGGAGCCTTTTTTAAATACATCCGGGTTGTCCGGCGGACGGACCGTAGCAGTAATCCAAACACGGCCCTGGCCATCGAACATGGGGTTATGCACATTTGCCTTACTTGTCCAAATAGGCTCATCACCCCAATAGGGCGAGGGTTGGGGCATGCCAGGCCCTGAAGCAGGTTGGGTATTTGGATCCCTGACAGTCAACGGCACTTTGCTGGCCACATGATTTACAGGATCCAGCACAGGCAAATAATCCGCACTGGCTTCCAGTGCACCGTAGATAAGTCCATATGCGTTCACCGTAGGATCCCGGCGGTCTGTTGAGACCAGATCGTGAAGATAGGCCTTTGGATCAGCCCAATCCCACTGGGTAATTACCAGGTTCCGCTCCAGCCCCGTTGGCCTTGGCGGCTTTTCCCGGGGCAGTTCACCTTCGGCAATTCCGTCTGTCCAGTTGGCAAACATTTCGAGTACAGCTTCCCGGCCTATCCTATGGACGGAAGATAGCATGCTTCCCCCTGCCTGTCCAGATTGCAGGCGGCGCTCCCAAGCTTCCACGGAAGAATCGAAAGTGCCCATGGACTCCTGAAATTCACGGGTCCCCTTACTGCCCAACTGATGGCAGGCCAGGCAGTTCCCGGATTTTATCTCCCTTAGAAAATGTGCTTGGGTTTGTATGGCGGGTGATATGCCGTTTCCATCCGATCCTTTGCCGGGAAATTCATCTTTTTCCGGAATGTCCAACATTGAAAACCAATATCCCGCCGGGTAGTACTCCGCTGCCTCTTTTTCGCTTGGGGCTTTCAAGGCTTCGAGGTTTAATTGAATTCCCGGGGATGCATCGCGTTTTGGTGAATCCACCAGGCCATATCCCCTGACCCATACCGAGTAATTGGCCTCAGGCAAGTCGGGCAAGAGGTATCTTCCCTCATTGTCAGTTACCACAATTTTTGCATAACGGGTGGGAAGGTCATGGGTCTCGGCGATCACCCATACGCCGGCCTCAGGCCCATTGGGCCCCATCACGACACCTCCGATATCATCCTTATCAATGGCAACAGATTCCCCGTCTGGATTGCATGATCCGAAAAGAGTAATGCATAAGATAAGCAAAATTACCGACAGCCTGACCCTTGCAGCCGATGTGAAGATTTGATTTTCGTAAAATGGAAGCTGGGATCCTGTTTTCATCTTGCCGAATTTTAAAATGACCTTCTGATACCAGGTCAATTTACTAAATTTTTTGTTACTTTGCGACTTTTTACCATACAGTTGAATTGAAAGGCATACAGGAAAATTTACCACCGGTTTACGGCAAGGTTTTATTACCGTCAATTAAAGCTGCTTATCTTGACTCGGGCAAGACGATCATTGTGTTGGATGATGATCCCACGGGTACCCAGACCTCCTATGAGGTCCCCGTACTATCCCATTGGGATGTCCCCTTATTGATCGAGGAACTCGAAAAAAAACCATCCATCTTATTTGTTTCTACCAACTCCCGAAGTTTTCCTGAACAGGAGGCCATAGAACTTTCGCTACAGGTTGGAAAAAACCTGAAAACAGCAGTGGACGAGTGTCAGCTGGACTATGTCCTTATAAGCCGAAGCGACTCTACCTTGAGAGGACATTTCCCTGCCGAAGTGAATGCAATTGCACGGGCCATGGATCTTCAGGAGGCTGTCTGGGTGCTGATCCCGGCTTTTATAGAGGGAGGAAGGTATACGCTGAATGATGTGCATTATTTCCTCGAAAAGGACCGGCTGATTCCGGTGGCACGGTCACCGTTTGCCAGGGACCAGGCTTTTGGATATACCAGTTCGGATCTGAAGGAATGGGTGGAAGAAAAATCCCTGGGAAAAATAAAATCCGAAGACGTAATTTCAATTTCATTGACAGAAATCAGAACAGGTGGCCCTGAAGCTGTTTGTGATAAATTGTTAAAGTGTAAACCGGCGGATGTCTGTATTGTCAATGCATTGGACCCCAGCGACTTGGAGGTTTTTGCAATGGGTTCGATATTGGCGGAAAATCGGGGAAAAAAGTTTATTTTCAGGTCCTCTGCTACCTTTGTGCCGATTCGTGCAGGAATTCCGTCGGGCAAAAAAGCGCATATTACCGGAAACCAAACTACTCGAGGATCTCTGACGATTGTGGGATCCTATGTTCCCAAAACCACAGAACAACTTAATTTCCTGATTGACAAAAACAGGCATTTTACTATAGAAATTGATGTCTTCGCTTTGTTAAGCAATAAGATCAGCCCCAATTATCTGACTGGCGTCACGTCAAAAATTGATAAACTGATGCGGGAGGGAAAGGATGTCCTGCTATACACGAGCCGGGAACTGGCGCGGGGAGACAGCCCGGAAAGCAGCCTTAAAATCAACCGGATGGTTTCCGAATTTCTGATCCAGATTGTTCAAGGCATTGCCGTGCGCCCGTCATTTATCATTGCCAAAGGGGGCATCACCTCCAATGACATTGCCGTCAAGGCACTACAAGTGAAAAAAGCCATGGTTCTCGGCCAGATACTTCCGGGAATACCTGTGTGGGAACTGGGCAAAACAAGCAGGTTTCCAGACTTGAACTATGTGTTGTTTCCGGGAAATGTAGGTGAAAAAGATACCCTGTGGAAGGTCTTTTCCGAATTGAAATCAACGGGTACACCTCAATAAAATTATGCTGAGGAATTGCGCCACGGCTATTCCCTCTGCACAAACCAGTCTTCCCCATTGTCGGAATACAGTACAACACGGTGTTGCCGGGGTCCCGCACCGGCCCTGAAGCTGTCTCTATACGGCGTCCAGGTTGACCAATAGGTAAAAGAAACATAGGCTCTCCCCTCACGGTTGGTCGTGACGCGGTGATAAAAAATGCTGTAGTTGTTGAATCCCGGCGAGGCAAACAACACCGGTTCTTTCCATTCGCCCCTATTGTCCATGTGCTGGTAAAACAAACCCGCATTCAAAGAACCGGGAAATTCATAATCCCTTCTCCAGCCTCTAAAAAAAAGATGAATTTGGTCCTTCTGGTCCAACACCGCACCTACGTAGGTTTGGTCAATTTCAGAAATGGGTACCGGATTGGTCCATTCAACAGACCCTGATGCCGCCTTTAAATGTTGAAAAGGCCTTCCGTGGGCACCGACAATAACGTGCCGTGTTCCATGGCTGTCGACCAGTATAGAGGATATATTATGCACGTCATTCACCGGAGGAGAAAATGCAAGGAATTGGGGTGGGGACAAAGTCCCGGTAGTCCGGTTGTATGTAGCGGTGTAATTCGGTACGCCGGGGTCATCTCCCTGGGGATCACTGGTTTCACCCCA